>CAZKSF010000094.1:0-8118 GCA_964555405.1 uncultured Bacteroides sp. | reverse complement strand
GAGGAACCGGAATTACCCCATGCTCTGCTCGGTATGAAGCTCGCGGAAAAGTACAAGGAAAAACCGGAAATATGCAATGCCATTGGTGCGCACCACGATGAGATAGAACAGACTTCTCTTCTTGCACCGATAGTACAGGTATGCGATGCCATATCCGGCGCCCGTCCCGGCGCTCGTCGTGAAATCGTAGAGGCTTACATCAAACGTCTGAAGGATCTTGAGCAACTCGCTTTATCCTATCCCGGTGTCATCAAGACATACGCCATTCAGGCAGGTCGTGAACTAAGAGTAATTGTGGGTGCCGACAAGATTGACGATGCCGAAACTGAACGTCTGTCTGCGGAAATCGCAAAACGGATACAGGACGAAATGACTTACCCCGGACAAGTGAAGATTACGGTTATACGCGAGACTCGATCGGTTAGTTTCGCAAAGTAGTCGTTACAATTATGGCTGACCAAGATTTTATTGACTCCGTTGACAAACCGGAGAAAGAGGGTTCATGTCGTCGGTGTCCGCGACACTGTAAGGAACCGCGTGGAAAACTGCACAGTTTCGACTGGCTGGCGGATATACCTGCCGATCACTCGCAGGACGATATGGTTGAAGTACAGTTTAAGAACACTCGTAAAGGATATTACCTGAATTCAACCCATATTGACCTCGTCCCGGGCGATATTGTTGCCGTTGAATCTTCAACGGGACACGACATAGGACAAGTTACCCTGACCGGACGCCTTGTTGCGTTGCAGATGCGCAAAGCTAATATTCGTCCGGGTACGGATGTAAAACGTGTTTTCCGTAAAGCGAAACCTGCCGATCTCGAAAAGTTCGAGGAAGCGCGAGCTAAGGAGAATGATGTGATGATACGTGCCCGTAAAATTGCCGAAAATCTGAATTTGAAAATGAAGATCGGCGATGTGGAGTTTCAGGGTGACGGAAACAAGGCTATTTTCTATTACATAGCTGACGACAGGGTTGATTTCCGACAACTCATAAAAGTGCTCGCCGAAACCTTTAAGGTACGCATCGAGATGAAACAGATCGGTGCGCGGCAGGAAGCCGGTCGTATCGGAGGAATCGGTCCATGCGGACGACCACTGTGTTGTGCCAGCTGGATGACGAATTTCGTTTCCGTCGGCACAAGCGCTGCAAGATATCAGGATATTTCACTAAATCCACAGAAACTCGCCGGTCAATGTGCGAAACTAAAGTGCTGCCTTAACTTCGAAGTAGACTCTTACGTCGAAAGTATGCGCAAGCTCCCCGGAAAAGAGATCCGTCTTGAGACCGCCGACTCGACTTATTACTTCTTCAAGTACGACATCTTCAAGGGACTGATTACTTATTCGACTGACAAGGCAATACCTGCAAATCTTGTAACTATCGATGCCGACCGCGCGTTCGAGATAATTGCCCTTAACCGTGCCGGAGAAAAACCCCTTCACTTGTCGCGTGATGGTGAAAAAGAGAATGGCAAAGAAAAAGTTTATAACGACATTCTCGGGCAGGATAGCCTGACACGCTTTGACAAAGCAAAGAAAAAGAAGAAAAAATCAAAAGGAAACGGACAAAAAGGGCAACCGACGCAAAAACAGGCACGTCCCGCCGGTAAGCAGCCATCAAATACAACTGATAATACATCTGATTCATGATGCGGACTCTGCCATATTTGATTACCGCTCTTATACTGACAGTATGCGTCACTTCCGGATGCGTAAAAGGCGAGGTATCGGCATATGGTGATGTGGCCTTGGAAGGATGGAGTTATGGAGATACTGTCACTCTCACTTGTGACAGTACATCCATCTCACCCTATAGCAACATGTATCTATCTCTTACCCACAACAATAACTATCCCTACCGCAACATCTGGCTCGAAATAAGTTACATTGACCAGGACTCCCTCATCCGGGTTGATTCGGTAAATATTGAACTTTGCGATAAGTACGGGCGTTGGTATGGCAAAGGATTTGGTCCATCCTATCAGATTGAGACTCAAGTTCCGGGAGCCATTTTACCCCCTCCGGGAAGCAAAATAAATGTCAGACACATCATGCGGACTGACACTCTGCGGGGAATCGAAAAGATAGGAATGAGCCTTCGTCCTTGACAACACTCCGCAATCATAACACTTACTGATATGAAGCATCAACTTATACTTCTGTCCGAAGAAGAATTTCAGCGTCGTTTATCACGTGTCCGCGCAGCCATGCGTGAAATCAATGCAGATCTGGCACTTATCACTGACTACGCGAATACATATTACCTCACAGGTCGTGTATTCACCGGAATCATAGCCATCTTGGAGTCAGGTAAAGTATATTTTTTTGTACGTCGTCCTGTCGGACTTACCGGCGAATCGGTAATCGAGATTCGCAAACCTGAAGATATATTGTCCGTACCTGAAATAGCGGGTGCAGCCAAAGTTGCTCTTGAGATGGATATTACATCATATTCTTCAATCGAGCGAATGAAAGCTATGTTTCCAACTGCCGGTTTCCTGAACTTTTCACCGGCGATGCGCCAGGTACGTTCAGTGAAAACCGAAGCTGAAATCGAACTTATGCGCAGTTCCGGCATAAGTCACACACATGTCTACAGCCATATTCCCAAAATGTACCAGGAGGGTATGACAGACATTGAACTGCAGGTAGCTGTAGAACGGATGGCGCGTCTTGAAGGATGTCTCGGCGAATTTCGCATAAGCGGGGATTCAATGGAGCTATATATGGGAAGTGTTTTGACCGGAGAGAATGCCGATAACCCTTCGCCCTATGATTTTGCTATGGGAGGGGGTGGTATCAATCCCTCTTTGCCGGTTGGAGCTAATGGATCGGTAATAAGTAGGGGTAATACTGTTATGGTAGACATGAACGGTGACTTCACAGGATACATGACCGACATGACCCGTGTCTTCGCTTTGGGAGAAATTTCAGATCTCGCTGCCAAAGCTCACGATTGTTCGCGCAAAATCTGCCGCAGATTCGAGGAAATTGCCCGTCCGGGTGTACCTGCTAAAGAAATATATGAAATGGCTGCCGGAATGGCTCGGGAGGCGGGTCTGGAAGGATATTTTATGGGGCACAGACAGAAAGCCGGGTTTGTCGGGCACGGGTTAGGTATTGAAATAAACGAACTGCCGGTGCTCGCACCCCGTAGCCGTGATATACTGCAGACCGGCAATGTAATAGCAATCGAACCTAAATTTGTAATTCCACATGTGGGCGCTGTAGGCATCGAGAATACTTATGTCATTTATCCCGATCACGTCGAATGTCTCACTAACGCTCCCGAGGAAATCATTTCATTGAACTGATACGACGACTTAATGAACACTGATTCTGATTCATTACGATCAAAAATTAATAAACGTACATTTCATCTTGTGGGCGAGTGCGCTGATTCGCTCGGACGTGAATGCTATGTAGTAGGTGGCTATGTTCGCGATCTCATGTTGGAACGCCCATCAAAGGATATTGACTTTGTCACTGTAGGATCCGGTATCGAACTTGCCGAACATGTTGCTCGTGCCATGGGACGGGGTGCTCGTCTGAACGTTTTCCGTAATTTCGGAACTGCTCAAGTCCGTAAATATGCCACTGAACTGGAATTCGTCGGAGCAAGACGCGAATCATATCATCGCGAAAGCCGTAACCCGATTGTAGAGGACGGCACACTCACCGATGATTTGAGCCGACGCGATTTTACAATCAACGCCATGGCTATCTCGGTCAACAGTAGTTCTTTCGGCGAACTGGTCGATCTGTTCGGTGGAGTCGAGGACCTCAAAAATGGCATTATTCGTACACCTCTCGATCCGGATATAACATTCAGTGACGATCCTTTGCGCATGATGCGTGCCGTACGGTTTGCAACCCAACTCGAATTCGAAATCTGGAGTGAGACTGCTGAAGCTATAGCACGTAATGCGGAACGGATTAATATAATCTCCCGCGAACGTATAGCCGATGAACTCAACAAAATCATGAATTCAGCCCGTCCGTCGATAGGATGGCGGCTGCTTGCCGAACTGGGATTATTAAAACTGATTTTCCCGGAACTGGATGAAATGAGGGGTATAGAGACAGTCAACGGTCGCGGACATAAGGACAACTTCCTGCATACGATGGAAGTACTTGACAAAGTGGCGCTGCAATCCGACAATTTATGGCTGAGATGGGCCGCGCTTCTTCATGACATCGGAAAACCCGCTACAAAACAATGGGTGGACGGTATAGGGTGGACATTCCGCAATCATAATTATATCGGAGCCTGCATGATTCCACGTATTTTCAAGCGGTTAAAATTACCACTCGGCGAACCGATGAAATATGTGGCGAACCTTGTGGAACTTCATATGCGGCCTATAGCGTTAATTGAAGACGAAGTGACTGATTCAGCCGTACGTCGGCTCCTTTTTCAAGGAGGTAAGGATGTAGAAGATCTTATGACTCTATGTCAGGCAGACATAACATCAAAAAATGCCGAAAAAGTAAAGAGACACCTTGAAAATTTCGAGCATGTCAAGCAAAAGATGATAGAGCTTGAAGAGCGTGATCATATCCGCAACTATCAGCCTCCTGTTGACGGATGCGAAATCATGAAGGTGCTTGGTCTGGGACAAGGTCCGGTTGTAGGCGAGATAAAACGCCGCATCAAAGAAGCTATCCTCGATGGAGATATACCCAATGATCATGACAGCGCATACGCACTGATGTTGCAGATTGCGGCAGAATACGGTATCGCGCCTTTAAACAATCAATCCTAAATACAATGTATTACGTAAAAAAACGTATTGAGATAGCAGGTTGCCATCAGCTGGAACTGAATTATGAGTCGAAATGTACCTCGTTGCATGGTCATAACTGGATAATCACGGTGTGCTGTCGTTCAAAGGAGCTTAATTCTAATGGGATGGTCGTTGATTTCACTCATGTGAAACGGCTGATAACCGACACTCTTGATCACCGAAATTTCAACGAGGTACTCCCCTTCAATCCTACTGCTGAGAATATAGCCCGGTGGATCTGCGATCTTATTCCCGAAGCCTATCGGGTGGAAGTGATCGAGAGCGAAAACAATACTGCTGTCTATGAACGTGACTGAACACTCCTATCCTGTCTGCGAGATTTTTTATTCACTTCAGGGTGAGGGAGTGTATACCGGTATTCCCGCAGTTTTCGTACGTTTCTCGGGATGTAATCTCAAATGCAGTTTCTGCGATACCGATCATTTGTCCGGAGCATCACTCATGACTGCCAGTGAAATCATCCGACAGGTATCGGATTATCCTGCAAAACATATTGTACTAACCGGTGGCGAGCCTTCGATGCATATCGACATGGATCTCATACAGAATTTTCGCAATCATATCCCCGGAGTATTCATCCAGATCGAAACCAACGGCACGATTTACTCCGACGCACTGGAAAAAATCGACTGGATTACCTGTTCTCCCAAAACCGGACAACGTATCCTGCCGCAGATCGACGAACTTAAAGTCGTCATGCTTCCCGATGAAGACTTCGATCCGGAATATTTTGCCAACCTATACCATGAAGCTGGTGTGAAATGTCTGCAACCATGCTCATGCTCCAATACCGATGATGTTGTGTCGTACATTCTTGAACATCCTCATTGGCGTCTTTCCCTGCAGACTCACAAATATATCGGTATCATTTAAAAGTTATGTCTGTAAAAAACTCACTCATCGCATTAGCTTTAAGCGCGACATCATTTCTATATTTAGCCGCTCAACCTGTTGTTGTAGACCTGGAGGACTATGGAATCGTACCCGATACAGAGACTGATATGTCGCCAAAAATCAAGCACGCGCTTGAGCAAATAGCTTTACGGTTCGGACAGAAGGATATAAATCTTATATTCCGGACCGGTCAATATCACCTTTATCCCGACAGCGCTGCATCACGTGAATATTATATTTCTAATCACGACCAGCCTAATCCGAAAGCTGTAGGTATAGCTTTGGAAGGATGGGAAAATCTTACAATCACGGGTAATGGCGCGGATTTCATATTTCACGGACGTATGCTTCCCGTTTCATTGGTCAACTCTCACCATTGCACTTTACGTGATTTCAGCATCGATTTCGCCAATCCGCACATTGCTCAGGTCACTATTGAAAAATCCGATGAAAAAGGGATTGTCTTTCGTCCGGCACCGTGGGTTAAATGTCGGGTAGATAAATCTTCGCACCGCTTCATTACCTATGGAAAAGATTGGGAACTTACACCCATGAACGGCATAGCTTTCGATGAACACACGCGTCGGCTCGTTTATGGCACAAGCGACCTTTATTGTAGGGTTGACAGTGTGATTGAATTAAATGACGGTACATATTATGCACCGAAATGGCGCGATAAACGCCTGACTGACGGAACGCGCGTTGTGTTACGTACATGGGAGCGTCCGGCGCCGGGGATTTTCCTGGCGGAATCCACAGACAGCCACCTCGAAAATATCCGTGTCCACTATGCCGAAGGTATGGGACTGCTCGCACAATTGTGCGACAGTGTGTCATTGTCTGGATTCAGTGTGTGCCTCCGTGGAACCGATGATCCGCGTTATTTCACTACGCAGGCTGATGCCACACATTTTTCAGGTTGTAAAGGGCATATAAGTTCGGTTGACGGAATATACGAAGGAATGATGGATGATGCAATCAACGTGCACGGCACTTATCTCCGGATAATCTCCCGGGATAACGACCGTACCGTCACTGCAAGATACATGCATCCTCAGTCCTATGGGTTCAAATGGGGTGAACCCGGTGACAGCGTTCAGTTTATTTCACCGCGTACAATGGATCTCACCGGCAAAGTCAACTACATAAGGGAAATATCACCTGTCGGTAAATCGCAAGTTTCAGGTTCTACTGACATGCGCATAGTTTTCAGTGAACCTCTCGATAGTACCATAAACGCTGCAAACGGCACCGGTATTGAAAACCTGTCGTGGTGTCCGTCCGTAACATTTGAAGGCAACATTATCCGTAATAACCGTGCGCGTGGAAGTCTCTTTTCAACTCCCCGCCCCACTCTTGTAAAGAATAACTTGTTCGATCACACTTCGGGTACTGCCATATTGCTGTGTGGCGACTGTAACGGATGGTATGAGACCGGAGCTTGCCGTGATGTGCGTATCGAGGGCAATACGTTTATCAATGCACTCACCAATATGTTTCAGTTCACAGAGGGTGTAATATCCATCTATCCGGAAATACCCGACCTGAATAGTCAAAAAGGATATTTCCACGGGGGTGCTGACGCTCCCGGTATCGTAATTGAAAACAACAGGTTTGTCACTTTCGACCATCCCATTTTATATGCTAAATCGGTTGACGGCTTACGTTTCACAATGAACAGCGTGGTTACGTCCGAAGAATATGCTCCGTTTCACCACAACAAGTTCACTTTCAAACTTCAACGTGTCCGCAACGTCATAATCAATAACAATAACTTTGATAAACCCGAAACTGTCAGCATCGATATTGAATAAACCGACATTCGGTAAAACTGTAATAATTATAATAAAATTAGCCTCGGCTATGTGGACAACATAACCGAGGCTAATTTTTTGTGGATTGTTGAAAATTATTCCGGTACTATTTCTTCATCGAGATTTTCCGGAACATTTACACTATATATGTCATTTACATCATTCTTGCTACCTACTACAAGTCGGGTGTATTCACGCAAACCTGTTCCGGCAGGAATCAGATGACCGCAAATCACATTCTCCTTCATACCTTCGAGCGTATCGACTTTACCGTTTATGGCAGCTTCATTAAGCACCTTAGTGGTTTCCTGGAATGAAGCGGCTGACATGAAGCTTGAAGTCTGAAGTGCGGCACGTGTGATACCCTGAAGAATCTGCTCCGATGTAGCAAGAACGGCATCACGTACCTGGATTTCCTTCATATCTCGGCGGCGTAAGGCTGAGTTTTCATCACGCAACTTGCGGGCGGTGATGATCTGACCCGGTTTGACTGTTGTCGAGTTACCGGCATCGGTAACAACCTTCTTACCCCAGATACGGTCGTTCTCGTCCATAAAGGTACGCTTGTTCACAACCTGCTGTTCAAGGAAACAAGTA
>CAZKSF010000093.1:0-8143 GCA_964555405.1 uncultured Bacteroides sp. | reverse complement strand
CTCCAGTCTCAATTATAAGATCAATAAGGTCGTTCACGAGATTTTCATACCATTTTTCCGATTCTATTCCATCGCGGAAATGTCCGGCATTGTGACCGATTTTGTCAAAGTGCCCAATTATATCGAATCCTCCAGCCTCGATCATTGCAGTTGACTGACGGTAGAAAGTTTCTACCACATGACGGATGTCATTTGCAAAATATTTTTCCATTTTCACCTGGAAATTCTTAAAGCTACCGTCTACATCCACCATTCCGCTGTCAGATGGAATAAAGTGAACCGAACCGATACGGTAGTCAAGAGGTAAGTCCCGGAAGTATCGGTGTGCCGGACCCCAATCCTCTCCGAGATAATCTATTTCCATCGCAGTATAAAGTTTTAGCGGAGTGTCGAGGTATAGCTCACGCAACCGTTCTGCTTCGGCAAGATATACCGGAACATCGTCTGCCGACATATTACACGGCGATTCTATCGGTACAGGTGAATGAGGTGAGAATCCATAATGTGTGAATCCGGCAATGAAAGCTGCCTGTGCGAACGCTTCCATTGGAGCTCTGCCATCGCAGAACTGAGTATGAGAGTGGAAATTATAGAGAGGGCTGTCGAATGTGAGCGGGATAAGATCCATATTAAGCGTCCGGTTTATGGTTATTTGCGGATTTCTGCAGAAATTATACGGTTTGCAAGGTTGCGCATTTCACCACGCAGACGTTCGATATCTTTTTCAAGAGACAAAATGTCATCGGCAGATCGTTTATTTCCTTTGGCATAACCCTCACGGAGTACCTGAAGTTTCCGTTTGTCAAGATCGAAATCGTGCGAAAGTTTCAGATACGATTCCATTAGCTTGCGGGCGTCTGCAGAGCGGAAGTCGCGCAGTGAGGTATAGACACCTCTGGTAGGAACAGCGAATCTGAACCCCGAATCGTTATTGTCGGACTTGACGCTGAGGTTATTGATGGAATTCAGCAGACTGGAATAATCGGCGTCTTCGGGAAGTGTGTCCTTCCACCTGGTTATGAGGGCGCGGCTTGCAAGGTCAGGAAAATCAGTCGGATAATTCACCCGTAAATCCTCGGGCACAAATACATATAGCGTAAGTCTGTCGGGAGCGGCGTTTCGGTCAGTCGCCCACCATCCTGCACCGGTTATTTCGTCAATAGCCAGAAGGTAGTCGTTGGCGTACGAATTATAGGGCATGCCGATGTTCTGAGGCTGGTACCATGACTCACCGTCACGGCGTGAAATGAATATATCATAACCGCCGAGAGAATTCTGACCGGTGTTACCATAATACAGTGTCACTCCATCACTCATCATGAACGGATAATTGGCATCGCCACCTTCATTCAGGAAATCGGGCAGGAGAGCAGGTGTTTCCCATGTGTTATCAGCCAGCAGAGTTGAAGTGGCTATGCGGAAGTCCTCGTTCTCATCGGGCATAGCCCAAAAAATTTCATCAGCCTTTTCGGTGACGAAAACAACCGTAGGGTCAGCCGCCTCGAACTTACGGGGTAGCTCCGACGTGGACAGAAAGGAACCGGTGGGGGCTGAAAGCCGGTATGACTTAAAGAACTCGTCTCTATCGACGTCAATACTGTCGATTATTACAATTTTCTCAACACGTTCGAGCATGTTGCGACCCATATCTATCTTATGGCGGATTTCTGTCGCTTCTGGGCGTTCGGGACGCTCTGCCCGACGCGTTTTTTTAAAGCCATCCTCATAGGTGTCAAGATATTTTTCAGCCTGATCGAAATTATAGCGGTGCATTTCCACCTGAGCCATGAAAAGATTCGCTTTATTTGATCCGCGTTTCAGGTAGTGGAGGGACTTTTCTTCCTGACCTGTGTAGAAGAGCGCGATACCGGCTTTTGTATTCAGCTCGGCATCCTTTGGTTTTTGATCGGCGGCTTTGGCAAGCACATCGGCAGCTTCGGCATAATCACCGAGTTCAAATGCTTTCTGAGCCTCAGAAATGGTCATGGCGCCGGCGTACACGGCCGCAACAAACAGGGCAGGGAATATTATGGATCGATACACTCTCATTAGTTAGCATGTTTTCAGGTGTAAAATTACGAAAAAATCCGTCAATCACCTCAGAGGCAATCAAAATAATTAATATTGGTTTGTTGTCAGAAGTTGATTTGCCGACATGGAGGAAAATGCGTAACTTTGTGCAAACAATTCATAGCGCCAATGAATCGGAAAAATTTTGTGTCTATCGCCGATGTTTCCCGGGAAGAAATACTTGAGCTGATTGAGCTGGCACAATACTTTGAGCAAAATCCCAATCATAAGATCCTTGACGGCAAGGTTGTGGCAACCTTATTTTTCGAGCCATCTACGCGTACCCGTCTTAGTTTTGAGACTGCCGTGAACCGTCTGGGCGGTCGTGTCATCGGTTTTTCTGATGCAAGTACATCGTCGACTTCCAAAGGAGAAACCCTTAAAGATACCATCAAGATGGTCAGCAACTACGTTGACCTGATTGTGATGAGGCATTTCCTTGAGGGGGCAGCGCAGTATGCCACGGAGGTTACCGATACCCCTGTCATAAATGCGGGCGACGGAGCTAACCAGCATCCATCGCAGACAATGCTTGACCTATATTCGATTTATAAAACTCAGGGAACGCTCGAAAATCTGACCATCACGATGGTAGGAGACCTGAAATACGGACGTACGGTTCACTCTCTCCTTATGGCTCTCCGGTATTTTAATCCGACCTTCCATTTCGTGGCTTGCGACGAGTTGAGAATGCCCCGCGAATACCGTGAGTTCTGCGATCAACACGGAATCCGCTATTATGAACATAAAGATTTCACTCCGGAGGTAATCAATCAGACCGATATTCTGTATATGACTCGAGTACAGCGTGAACGGTTCACAGATATTATGGAATATGAACGAGTTAAAAATCTTTATACCCTTCATAACTCCATGCTTGCTGATTCAAAGCCGAATCTGCGTGTTCTCCATCCTCTGCCTCGTGTCAATGAAATAGACCGTGATGTCGACGATAATCCTAAAGCGTATTATTTCGAGCAAGCACATAACGGATTGTTTGCCCGTCAGGCAATCATATGTAAGGTTCTGGGCATAGAACCTCGCCCCGACCATAATATCGCCGGAAATTAAACACTTACAAAAACTTCAGAAATTATGAGCGCCGCTAAAAAAGAACTTGCTGTGGCTGCGTTGCGCAACGGCACTGTTATCGACCATATTCCGAGTGAAGTGTTGTTCAAGGCTGTCAGGATACTTGGTATAGAGCATCTGTCAAGCGCCGTGACTATCGGAAATAATCTTGAAAGTTCCAAACTCGGATCCAAGGGTATCATTAAGGTAGCAGATGTGTTTTTCCCTGAAGAGACTCTCAATCGAATTGCCCTTATCGCTCCCCATGCCAAAATAAACATAATACGTGATTTCGAGGTAGTGGAGAAACGCAGTGTGAAGCTCCCGGATGAAATTGTGGGTATAGTCACTTGCGGTAATCCGAAATGTATCACTAATAACGAGCCTATGCGTACACGGTTCGGAGTGATAGACCACAATGATGTGACTATACGCTGCCGGTATTGTGGCACTGTGGTGAAAAGCGGTGATGCAATCATAAACTAAATGATTCGGAGATATTGATCGGACCGATGAAGAAAGCGAACTGGAAACCGGGGACTATGATTTATCCGCTACCGGCAGTGTTGGTCAGTTGTGGTTCAGCCGAGGCAAGTAACTTGATTACGGTAGCCTGGACCGGTACTCTGTGCACCAATCCCCCCATGTGCTATATTTCGGTACGTCCGGAGCGCTACAGTCATGCCCTGATCAAGGACAGGATGGAATTCACCATCAATCTCACTACCGCCGCAATGGCTCGCGCCGTTGACTGGTGCGGTGTCCGGTCAGGGCGCGATTACGACAAATGGTCTGAGACAGGACTGACCCCTGAACCGGGAATTGCTGTGGGATGCCCGTCGGTTGCTGAATCGCCGTTGTCGATAGAATGCCGGGTAAGAGAAATTATCGGTCTCGGGAGTCATGATATGTTCATGGCGGATGTAATAAATGTCCGGGCGGATGAATCTCTGATCAATCCGGAAACCGGAGTCTTTGATCTTGAAGCAGCCGGACTTCTCACCTACAGCCACGGTCATTACTATGATCTGGGGAAGGAACTGGGGCATTTCGGATGGTCGGTCCGCAAGAAAGAAAACAAATAAAAATCCATAAACATCAATCACTCTCTCCTGTGTGACAACAATGGAAAAAGAAACAGTAGTATTTGATCTGATCGAGCGTGAGCATCAGCGCCAGAAGAAAGGTATCGAACTTATAGCATCGGAAAACTTTGTTTCCGATGAGGTGATGCGCGCTATGGGTTCGTGTCTTACAAATAAGTATGCCGAAGGTTATCCCGGACACCGTTATTACGGAGGTTGTCAGGTCGTTGATGAAGTAGAACAGCTTGCTATCGACCGTGTCAAACGTCTGTTCGGTGCCGAATATGCTAATGTGCAGCCTCATTCGGGCGCACAGGCAAATATGGCTGTATTTATGTCGGTACTTAAGCCAGGTGACAAATTCCTCGGCTTGAATCTCTCCCATGGCGGTCACTTGTCGCACGGAAGTCCTGTGAACTTTTCAGGTCTTGTATATAAGGCTCTTGAGTATAATGTTCGGGAAGACAACGGTTTGGTCGATTATGATCAGATGGAAGAAATCGCTCTCCGCGAACGTCCCCGTCTCATTGTCGGAGGTGCAAGCGCCTATTCCCGTGAATGGGATTATGCACGCATGCGAAAAATCGCAGATGAAATAGGCGCTATCCTCATGATCGATATGGCGCATCCCGCAGGTATGATCGCAGCCGGACTGCTTGACAATCCCGTAAAATATGCCCATATAGTGACATCTACCACCCATAAGACTCTTCGTGGACCGCGCGGCGGTTTGATTCTGATGGGTCAGGATTTTGAGAATCCTTTTGGCAAGACTACACCGAAGGGACAGATCAGAATGATGTCGTCGCTCCTCGATTCAGCCGTGTTCCCGGGTGCGCAGGGTGGTCCGCTCGAACATGTGATTGCTGCTAAAGCTGTAGCATTCGGTGAGGCGCTTCAACCAGGTTTCCGTGAATATCAGGAACAGGTGAAACTTAATGCCGCTACAATGGCGAAACATCTTATGGAACGTGGATATAAGATTGTATCGGGAGGCACGGATAATCACTGCATACTTGTAGATCTCCGTACTAAATTCCCTGATCTGACCGGAAAAGTGGCTGAACGTGTTCTTGTTGACGCCGATATAACAGCAAACAAAAACATGGTGCCTTTCGATAGCCGTTCTCCCTTCCAGACATCGGGTATCCGTCTTGGCACTCCTGCCATCACCACAAGAGGGGTGAAGGAAGATACAATGGGTGAAATCGTAGAGATGATTGATACCGTGCTTTCCAATCCCGATGATCCGAGAGTGACTGCTGATATCCGTGCACGGGTTAACGGAATGATGGAAAAGTACCCCATGTTTCAGATGAGCTGATAGTATGCTATCGTTCGTTACATGGGATGCTGACCCCTATCTGATTCATACCTCATGGTTGACAGTCCGTTGGTACGGACTGATGTTCGCTGTCGGTTTTCTGATAGGATATGAGATCGAATCACGTATATACAAACATGAAGGAGCACCCGAGCGTTGGCTCAGTGTGCTCCTGGCATGGGTTGTCGGGGCTACAATTATAGGAGCCCGTCTTGGACACGTATTCTTCTACGAATGGAGTTATTACTCCCAGCACCCTGCCGACATTGTAAAGGTGTGGGAAGGTGGACTTGCGAGTCACGGAGGTACGATAGGAATTATTATCGCCATAATATTGTATTCGATATTCACTACACGGCGAAGTCCCATCTGGGCATTTGACCGTCTTGTCATACCGATTGCATTTGTTGGAGGTCTGATACGCCTTGGAAATCTTTTCAACAGTGAGATTTTCGGTCATGCCACTACACTTCCATGGGGATTCAAGTTTGTCCGGTCAGCGGAGTGGCTTCATGAATACGCGCCACAGGCATGTCATCCCACCCAGATATATGAGGCGTTATGCTATTTTGCACTCTTCGCGCTACTGATGTGGATGTATTGGAAGCGTAATGCTGAAGAACGTCCGGGATTGTTGTTCGGTGTGTTTTTCATCGGTATTTTCCTACCGAGATTCCTCATAGAGTTTATTAAAAACAATCAGGTTGCATTCGAAGATTCGATGACTCTCAATATGGGGCAGTGGCTAAGTATTCCATTCATAATTATCGGCGTGATACTGGTGATATATGCAATGACTCATCCACGGCTACATCTCCGATTTCCCAATAAATTCCCTGATGAATCAAAAAAGAAATGACAGATAAAAGAGAAAAGCCGATGCCGCTGACATTTTTTGTCAGCGGCATCGATACTGATGCAGGCAAGAGTTATGCCACAGCATGGCTTGCTGCGCGTTTTGCAGCCGAAGGATTACGGGTAGTTACTCAGAAATTCATACAGACAGGATGTACGGGAAGCTCTGAGGATATTGAACTTCACCGGCTGCTGCTGGGGCAAGATGTTCTTCCCGAGGATTCGGAGGGGCTAACCGCACCTATTATATTGAGCTATCCGGCATCGGCTCAACTTGCCGCTGCAATAGATGGATACACAATAGATCTATCGGTAATTGATAAAGCACTGTCGGAATTGCAACATCGTTTTGATGTAGTAATTGTAGAAGGAGCCGGAGGTCTTATGGTACCGATTACCGATACTACTTTTACTATAGATTATGTAAGTTCGCGCCAGTTACCAGTGATACTTGTCACGAATGCCCGGCTGGGATCCATCAATCATACTGTATTATCGCTTGAGGCCATACGGAGCAGAAAAATGGAACTTGCAGCTGTAGTATTCAATCACCACTTTGATAAAGACGAGATAATAGCTGCTGATACCCGTCGATTTGTGGGACAATATGTCGAACGTTATTTCCCGGAAGCAGAACTCCTCGACATGCCGTCTATTGCCGAGAGGATATGAGATGAACCGGAATCAGTTCAATATAATGCCGCAGAGAGATGACGGTAACTGATTTACCGGTTGATAAACGCGGGCAAATTGCCTGATACGTTCAATAGTTATTCTACGGGGCTGGTGACGCTGACTACGACGGTCAGATTTGTTTTCGGTCATAATGGATCGTGATGGAGTAAAATGTTGTTGCATAGGCATCGGATATTGGGGTTTACAATAATAAAACGGCATCTGTCGTAATCTATTGCACGTTACATTTGAAAAAATGATGTAACGTAGAAGATGCGATTTATTGTGTGAACGAAATAAAAAAAATCAGGAAAAAATATATAATATTTGGTAGGGTAAAATTTTATATCTAATTTTGTGTCGTAACCAACCTATTATTAACAAAATTGACTGCCTATTGCACACCACTACTCTAATCATAAAATCAGAATAGTAATGCAAACATTTGATAAGCTCTCTGACGACAAGTTGGTAAAAGCTTATGCTGCCGGAGACAATCTCGCGTTCGATGCTTTGTTACGCAGATATAAGACGAGGGTGTTTTCATATATAAATAACATTGTAAAGAACGATGACATTGCCGACGATATCTTTCAGGAAACATTCGTCAAGGCGATAACTACCATTCGTCAGGGTCGTTACTCTGAGGACGGAAAATTTGCATCATGGATTATGCGTATCGCGCATAACCTGATAATTGACCATTACCGTCAGGAAAAATCCGAAAATACAGTAACTACTGACAATGAGGATTATGATTTGCTCAACACCCCTGAATTCAGTGATCTCAGCATTGAGGAAGTTATGATAGATCGTCAGATTCACGAGGATGTACGGAAAATCGTCGATGCCCTCCCCGAAGCTCAGCGTGAAGTGCTCATGATGCGGTTTTATCGCGATATGTCCTTCAAGGAAATAGCTGAAGCAACTAATGTCAGCATTAACACTGCATTAGGTCGCATGCGCTATGCACTAATGAATATGCGTCGTATCGCACGTGAAAACCGTATAGTATTGACTCAGTAAATCATCGGGGTTCATTCGACACACCCGACAAATAATT
>CAZKSF010000092.1:0-8506 GCA_964555405.1 uncultured Bacteroides sp. | reverse complement strand
TGGGAATTACGCAGAAATCTGTGGCAGAACGCATGGGCTGCTCACAGCAATACATATCAAGGGTGCTAAAAGGCTCTGAGAATCTCAGTATCGAAACAATCTTCAAGATTATTTCAGCACTCGGATTGCAGATTCTTCAACCGGCATTTACTGTGCGTTAACGAATTGAAAATCCTACAACCATTAAATATTAGAATTAGTCCTCGGACTCGTAGAGCAGTCGAAAAGTAGAAAATATCGTTACCAACTTGTTACACAAATAAAATGCGCTTTGTATCTTATTGATACGGCAAGGAATCAAGCTTCGCCAGGCCCACAAAAGCCTGATGAAAGACAATGAAAAGTATTGCAACTCGCTGAATTGCAGGATTTTCTTATGTGTAAGATGATGAATCGTACTAAATTTGCGCCATGGAAGAAATTATTAAGTGCAACCCGTCAGACTATATGACGCTCTCCGGAATATGGGAGCGTTCCGTTCGTGCTACTCATACTTTCTTAACCGAAAAAGATATCATTGACATTAAGAATGAGCTCATCCCTTCTTACTTTCCTAATGTAGAGATCTATGCCGTGAAAGATAAAGGTGTCTTAGCCGGTTTTATCGGAATAAGTGAAAACAGGATTGAGATGCTTTTCGTTGATGCCGACTTTCATGGACATGGTTATGGGTCTAAATTGATTGACTTTGCAAAAGAGCAAGGATGCCGGTATGTAGATGTAAACGAGCAAAATCCCGATGCTCTCAAATTTTATTTAGGAAAAGGTTTCCATGTAGAAGGCCGGGATGAAAAAGACGATTCCGGAAAACCATTCCCTATTTTACATCTGTCATTGTAAGCGCATCGCCGTCAAGCAGCGTTCGGGCGACAGAGTAACCACACGTGACAGCTCCTTCATCGGTTACTAATTCGAATTTGCCGATATTTACCTAATAAGAGACATTGCCGCACTCTGGCATTTGTTTGAAGATGGCCTGCAATGTCGTTCGCCATCGATTAGAAGGCGTTTGTCCTTATATCTAAACTATCATCAGCCCTTTTATCTTATATTTATAAGAGAATACATAAGTATCAAAAATATGAGATATCCCAAAATCACTTTAAAATCGCTTCTATTGCTTGCCATAGTTTGTTCCATGCCCGCAATGGCAACATCATGTAAAAGAAATAACGGCTCGATGGAAAAGGAGCCACAGGTAGCCGGAGTGTCGGAAAAGAAAGGTGGTAAAGTCGGAGGCCCCCAACTCGGCACACCCGGTGGTGGTCCTGTAATCGATAAAACCGGGGACGAAGTTTTACAGACCATGATAACAACAGAAGTACCTGAATTCAAGCAATTCGAATATAACGACGCTGAAACAGGCAAAACGCTTAAGTACAACCTCTTCACGCCTAAGAATATGGATATATCCAAGGAATATCCGTTGGTTCTGTTCATGGCTGACGCGAGCACTCCGGGTACCGATGTGACCCGGCCCTTGACTCAGGGATATGGTGCATTGGTATGGGCTACCGAACAATCTCAGTCTGCCAATCCATGTTATGTGCTCGTGCCACAATACTCCGGCGTGGCCGTTAACGATGCTTATGAGCATACTGATGAAGTGGATATCGTAATCCGCCTGCTCAAAAGTATCGTAACAGAAAAGAACATTGATACAAGCCGTCTTTATACGACCGGCCAGTCTATGGGTGGAATGATCTCGATGTATTACAATATAGCCTATCCCGATATATTCGCTGCATCACTGTTTGTAGATTGTCATTGGGACACAAATACCTTCGTAGATCTTGTGAAGCATAAATTCACCTATGTGACGGCAGGGAAAGAGGGTAGCTCCTTCGGTAACATAAAGGCATTTGAAGATGCCGCTGACAAGGAAGACGTCAGATATGAATATGGCTCATGGAGCGCTAAACTCCCGCAGGCCGAGCAGGATTCTCTTGCCCGGATTATGCTTGACAAAGGAGCTCCGGTCAATATCATCAATTTTACGCCGAAGTCCGTATTGCCGGATGACGGTAAAGGTAGCGAACACATGTATTCGTTTGATTATGCATACAGGCTCACTCCTGTCAGAGACTGGCTGTTCCAGCAGAAAAAGGAAAATCGGCATGTGTTCCTGAGTGCCTATTCTCCTTCTTCCGGCTTCCGCCGAAGCGAGATGACTGCCAGTATAATAATTGCTGTCGCACACACAAACATGGCTGTCATCGTCGAGTAAAGAATGTTTCCTATACCTACAATCGGTGAAATCACGCCGCCAAAAAGAAAGCCCACCGCTCCGAATACTGCCGACGCGCTGCCTATGTAGGCGCGTCCTTCCGACATTGCCATAGTGGTAGAGGCTGTGAACAGATAGCCCAGACCGGTTAGTATCAGAAGCATTGACGCCTCATAAATGATGAAGGAATCAAACAGGCGGCAGATCACCAGTTGACAGACACAAGTAGAAAGCAGCAACACCCCACCTACCATTGCTGCTTTCTTACTGCGTCGGATCTTAACCGACAGACCGGATCCGATACCGATAAAAACAGAATTAATTGCGAAGCAGATAGAGAATACAAGCGGAGAATAGCCGTAATGATTCTGAATGATAAATGAGGCCGAGGATATATAGGCAAATAAAATCGCGCAGCCGAAAGCATACATCAGGATATATACCACATAATATCGCAAGCGGAACAGCTTCCACATTGATGCAAAGGTCTTTAATAATCCATCAGTACTCCTTTTTTCTTCAGGATGGGATTCTCGGAACACGACGCACATGACCATAATGAGTATTCCGATTCCGAGTAGTACCATGAAGATCCCTTGCCAGCCTGTAAATGTCGAGATAAGACCGCCCGCCACAGGAGAAACTACCGGAGCAATACCATTTATCGCCCCGATTATCGCCAGGATTTTTGTGAGCTCCCTGCCTGAATAATAGTCCGTTGCTATTGAACGTGACAGGACTATTCCTCCTGCACCGCCGATGCCTTGAAACAGGCGGCACACATTGAACCATTCCATTGTTGAGGAAAAGAGAATCACGATCGTCGAAACAATGAAAAGTATCATTGATGATACGAGCACCGGTTTCCTGCCGTATTTGTCGCTCAACGGGCCAAAAAACAGCTGCCCTACAGCAAGTCCGATAAGGCTCATCGTCAATCCTAACTGAGCAGTTGAAGTGGAGCAGTTAAAAATTTCCGCCATCCCTGGAAGAACAGGCAGATACATGTCGGTGACAAATGGGCCGAATGCCGAGAGCATCCCGAGAAATACCAGAAGAAATATCAGATACCGTTTACCAAATACTGCGTTAGTTTCATTCATATTGCCTGATATTTAATAATACATGCGCCATGTCACTTCATAAGGCAATGAGCCGGCCGTCATCATCTACCAAATTCAGCCATCCCGTTACCTCTGTGATTTTTCTCGCAAAATTAATTGAATTTGCTATAAGAAGCAATCATTTTACAGTTTGTGACTAACTGTATTAAAATTCAGTATTACTGATTATCAAAATATACCTGCAGAATCCACTTAATCTTTTTTAACGGTCATGATCTGTATAATACTATGCATTCCTGTTGCTGCGCTTGAGTACAATCCGCTCGTGAATATATTGAAAAAGGACAAAAAACACAGGAACCATGAACAGCAGCGCGAGAGTTCCGAACAGCAGACCGCCGACAGTGCCTACTCCCACAGAAATATTACCATTGGCGCCGACTCCCGTGGCAAACATCAGCGGCAGCATACCGAACACCATTGTCGCCGACGTCATGATTATAGGCCTGAAGCGGGCTTTTGCTGCCGATATTGCAGAAGCCAATAATCCCATGCCCTCCTTTCTGCGCGACGTCGCATACTCCGTCAGTAGAATTGCGGTCTTGGCAAGCAGGCCGATCAACATGATCAGACCGATCTGCATGTAGATGTTGTTTTCAAGACCCCACCATCTTGCAAACAGAAAACTGCCGGCCAATCCCATCGGCACTGCTGCAATGACAGCCAACGGCACGGTAAGGCTCTCATAAAGGGCGCTCAGGATCAGATATATGAATGCAAGGCATATACTGAACACTATAACGGTCGTATTACCGGTAGACGACTCTTCTCGTGACATTCCTCCGAATTCGTATCCAAAGCCCGAGGGAAGATATTTTGCCGCCACTTCCCTGATCGCGGTTATAGCTTCTCCGGAGCTGTAGCCTTCGCCCTGCTCACCATACACCGAAATGGCAGGAAAGAGATTGAACCGTGAGAGACTTTCTGAGCCATACACTCTCGTCAGGTTGATAAAATTATCCAGCGGGGCCATTTCGCCTGAAGATGTCCTGACAAACATACTTTTCAAGGCTTCAGTATCAAGTCGGCTGTCAGGATCAGCCTGTACCATGACACGATACAGTTTAGTAAAACGGTTTAAGTTGGAGGAATAGCTGCCGCCGACATAGCCGGCAAGAGTCGACAGGACATCAGCGGGCGAGACATTCTGTTGAAGACACCTTACAGCGTCAACCTCCACCATATACTGTGGATATTTAGTGTCAAACGTAGTATATGCCCGTGATATCTCCGGACGCTTATTTAGCGAATCAATGAAGGTCCGTGTCACATTCAGCAGATTATCGGTCGTAGTTCCTGAACGATCCTGTACATATAGTTCAAAGCCGCTTCCTGTTCCATAGCCCGAGATCATGGGCGACTGCGACACACGTATCTGAGCAGAAGATATTGATGAAGTCCGCCTGTAGATCTCCCTGATTACGGAATTGATATCATGGTCCTGCCCTTTACGCTCACTCCAGTCACGGAGCCTGACACTGAACGACCCTGCTGACGAGGACTGGTCATGACGCGCATTTTTGCCGGTGACACGAGAATAGATATATATTTCAGGGATATCCTTGATGGCGGCCTCAACCTCATCCATAGCCTTGTCGGTCTCGGCAAGGCTGCTTCCGGGCGCCACCTGCACATTCAGGCTCAATGTCCCCATATCCTCCTGAGGCACAAGACCTGTCTTTGTGGTTGACATAAGCCATACCAACCCGACGATCGACATGACAAACAGCATTGCGACAATCCATCTATTCCTGAACAGGAATTTTAATCCGGTCCGATACTGTCCCGTTACGGTTGCAAATGAAGCATCAAAGGCATAATGAAACCGTGAGATGAAAGATGTATCATGACTGCCGCCCTTACCCGGACGCATGAGGATCGCGCTTAATGCGGGACATAGCGTCATCGCATTTATCAAGGATATGCCTACCGCCACGGCCATCGTGAGGCCAAACTGCTTATAGAACGTTCCGGCAGTGCCTCCCATAAAGCACACGGGAATAAACACGGCCATAAATACTATGGTCGTCGTTATCAATGCCGCGGAAAGTCCGCCCATTGCCGACACTGTCGCCTGATAAGGATCACGTTCACCGGAATCGAATCTTGCCTGAACAGCCTCGACAACCACCACTGAATCATCGACCACAGTTCCGATCACAAGCACTATTGCGAACAGCGTGAGCATATTCAGCGTAAAGCCGACAATATAAATGAATGCGAAGGTTCCGGTAAGTGACACTATGATAGAAAGCATCGGAATAAGAGTGGCTCTGAAATTATGCAGAAACATATATACTACCAGCACAACCAGTATCAATGCGACCACAAGAGTCTCAACTACCTTCGCTATCGAGGCGTCCAGAAAATCTTTGGTACTTGAGATATCGGTCAGTATCATTCCCGCAGGAAGTTGCCCACGCAGTTCGGCAAGAGTCCTGTCAATCTCCTTTATCACCTCGTTTGCATTCGATCCTGCTGTCTGGGCGATCATGGCATTCGCACCCGGATGTCCGTTTGTCTGGCCTATCATGGCGTAATTGACTGAACCCAATTCTACAGTAGCGATATCTTTAAGCCTGAGCACGCTCCCGTCAGGCAACGCTTTTATGACGAGATTTTCGTATTCAGTCTCATTTTCATACCGTCCACGGTACTTCAGCACATACTGAAATGTATTCATAGATTCGGCTCCAAGCGTACCTGTGGGTGATTCCAGATTTTGCTCCGCAAGGACTTTATTTACATCAGCCGGCATCAGCCCATATAGCGACATCTTAACCGGATCAAGCCATATCCTCATCGCATATTCGGCACTGAATATGTTGACCTCACCCACTCCTGTTATTCGTGATATCTGCGGCTCGATATTAATCTTCATGTAGTTGGTCAGAAACTTGGCATCATACGTATCATCAGGACTATATAATGTTATAGCCTTCAACGTACTGTTTTGCCGCTTCCTGACAGTAATGCCGCTCTTCGTCACTTCAGCAGGCATAAGCCCCTGAGCCGATGCCACGCGATTCTGCACATTCACCACCGCCATATCAGCGTCAGTTCCCTGCTTGAAAAAAATGGAGATGGAGGCCACCCCGGTGTTCGTGGCCGTAGAGGTCATGTACATCATATCCTCGACTCCATTAAGTGCTTCTTCAAGAGGTACGATCACACTTTTCATTACCGTTTCCGCATTGGCTCCAGTATATGAAGCCTGTACCCTCACGGTAGGCGGAGCTATATTAGGAAACTGTTCTATCGGGAGCTGGGTCAATCCGAGAATTCCGAGTATAACAATCAATACGGATATCACTCCGGCAAGTATAGGTCGGTCAATGAAAGTCTTTACGGTCATTATTTATGATTTTGGACAAAATTAGGAAATTAAACCCTACGCCTGAAAATCCGTCATAATATAAAATGGCCAACTGCCCTTATGTGGTGGCGAACCGTAGTGAGCCAACGTATAGTGTTATCCCTAAAACACTTAACTTTGCATTAAATCCAGGAGCATCCAGTGCATGAAAAATCTGCCGGCCTATATAGACATCGCATTCTGCCTCATCATATTGCCGATGATGGCGATGATATTCCCCGTTGAGCGATGGTTTCATAACTTCCAATGGTATGTGATAACCGTTGGAATATGGCTGTATCTCCTTTATTTCATCAACCGGGCTTTCACAGTTCCATTACTATTCAAGGAATCAAAAAAACGATGGATCGGCATAAGCCTGATCGCTATTTCATTCGCCGTGACATACTGGCTTTCTCAGATCACCCTTTATATTCCGAAGCCTAATATACATGATGAAGGCATCTTCAGGATGTTTCCATCGATAATGCAATATCAGCAGGCTGTATGGTCACTATTCATGATTGTCGAGACATTCAGTTTCGCTATCGGCTTGCTTATACAGGCCAACTTACAGAAATCACGCCACAAAGCTGTTGAGGCAGAACGGAATAAAGCGGCTTTAGAACTTTATAAAGCCCAGATCAAGCCTCATTTCATGTTCAACACGCTTAACTCTCTTTATGGACTGTTTCTCATCCATGATGACAAGGCTCTGGAAGCACTTGAGAAGTACATCTCAATGTTGCGCTATCTTCACACATCTTCTCTACGTGATTCAGTCAACCTGTCGGACGAGGCTGATTACATCAGGCAATACGTAGCACTGCAGTCCCTGAGGCTAAACGAAATGACCTCGGTTACCCTGAATATCGACATCGAGAGCCGGCATCTTCACGTGCCGCCGATGTTGCTTGTGACCTTTGTGGAAAACTGTTTCAAGCATGGCATATCTCCTGTTGAGAAGAGCGACATATCCATTGCCATTACGGAGAAAAATGGGAAGTTCGACTTCTCGACAGTCAACCGTATTTTCCATGCGGAGCGTTTCGGAGAACAGATGGGAATTAAAAACTGCCGCAAACGCCTTGAGCTTCTTTATCCCGGCAAGCATGTGCTGGACATAAGGAACGACGGTATACTGTTTCATGCAAATCTTCATATTGATTTATCGCTATGATCAGGTGTGTGGCTATAGATGACGAACCGATTGCACTGAGCATAATCAGTGAATATTGCAATCGTTACGGAGATATTGACCTTAAATGCTTCACATCTCCTGTAGCAGGCATGGAGTGTATCATGTCGTCGAAACCGGATGTAGTCTTTCTTGACATTGAAATGAATTCCCACAACGGAGTGGTGCTGGCAAAGGAACTGCCTGCGGTAACATGCCTTATATTCACAACGGCCTATGCCAGCTACGCTTTGGAAGGCTTCAACGCAGATGCCGTCGATTTTCTCCATAAGCCGATATTTTATCCCCGTTTTGAAAGGGCGATGGAAAAAGCTAAGAAATATATCCGTTCTTCAGCTTCACTACCTTCACCGGGCAGCATCACCCTGAAGTCCCGTCATAAAAATGTAGTCGTAGCACTGAATGATATCATAGTCATTGAGGCGATGGATAATTATGTTAAGATATACCGAAAGAATCTGCCGACTGTTATCCCTCAGATCACAATGAAAGAAATAGAATCGATGCTTCCGGACGACTACTTCATTAGAATTCACCGGTCGTTCATAATCGCCGTCCCATTCATTGAGAAGTTTTCTAATAAAACAGTCTACATGAATAGT
>CAZKSF010000091.1:0-8622 GCA_964555405.1 uncultured Bacteroides sp. | reverse complement strand
GGAAGCTAAGGCTGTTGAATGTGGCTACTGGTCACTGTGGCGCTACAATCCTCTGCTGGAGGCTGAAGGAAAGAATCCGTTCACTCTCGACAGCAAAGAGCCGAACTGGGATAAGTTCGAGGACTTCCTCAAAGGCGAGGTTCGTTATGCATCGGTTCAGAAGCAGTATCCCGCCGAGGCTGCCGAACTCTTCCAGGCAGCCAAGGATAATGCCCGCTGGCGTTATAACAACTACCGTCGTCTCGCCCAGCAGCAGTGGGGTGTAGATCCTGAAGTAGGCAAGGTAGGCGAATGATCTGAATAACAATAATCCGGGGAGGTGGAATACTGTAAGTGAATCAGTATTTCACCTTCCTTGTTATCAATGTACTCATTTATTTATCAAACCTATAAGATTTTTTGATTTTTTTGAGAAAAAGTTTTGTTATCTGAAAAACAATGAGTAATTTTGCCCCGCTAAAGCAAAGTAATCAATAAAAAATAACAACATAATATGATCATTGTACAAGTTAAAGAAGGCGAAAATATCGAGAAAGCTCTGAAAAAGTTCAAACGTAAGTTTGAGAAGACAGGTGTCGTTAAGCAGCTGCGCAGCCGTCAGGCTTTTGAGAAGCCGTCGGTTACCAACCGCAAGAAAATGATGAAGGCTGTCTACGTTCAGAAGCTCCGCGCTGTCGAGGAATAAGTCCGGTGATCATCGGAGTCCCTAACCGGCTCCAACGTATCCTTTATCAAAAAGAAACAATGACGGCTCGCCCCTTCCCGGGACGGGCCGTTATGATTTTATCTTATGAATATAATATGACGGAAATTCTTGCTACATACCATCTTTTGGGACTTGTTACCGGAATATGTACTTTTCTGGTGATCGGTTTGTTCCATCCGATTGTTATAAAATGTGAGTACTATTTCGGTGTCGGGTGCTGGTGGTGGTTCCTTGTTCTTGGATTGGTGTTTGTAGCCCTGTCCATTGTTACCGACGATCAGTTCCTTTCCACAATATGCGGAGTGGTGGCATTCTCCTCGTTCTGGACCATCAAGGAGATATTCGATCAGCGGAAGCGGGTTGAAAAAGGATGGTTCCCCGCCAATCCCAGGCGCCGGAACAAACATTAAAATATAGGAAAATAAAATAATAACGATAAACATGTGTACAACCTGCGGTTGCGGTGAACCCGCACATACTCATAACCACCACGACGGAATGCACCATCACCATCACGATAATGGCAACGGTCAGGAAACCACGCTCCGTCTTGAAGCTGATATTCTGGGTGAAAATAACCGTCATGCGGCGTGGAACCGTGGCTGGCTTGCTGCCCGGGGAGTTGCGGCGCTCAACATTGTCTCATCACCCGGATCAGGCAAGACTTCACTTCTTGAGGCTACGATAAAGGGATTGGACGGACGACGTCCCGTGGCTGTGATTGAGGGTGACCAGCATACCGATAACGATGCCCGGCGTGTTACGGCACACGGTGTTCCGGCAGTACAGATCAATACCCGCAATGGCTGTCATCTTGACGCACATATGGTCGGACATGCCATAGAAGACCTTAATCCTCCTGCCGGTTCGCTTCTGATGATTGAAAATGTCGGCAATCTCGTTTGCCCCGCTATGTTCGACCTTGGTGAGGTTGCGCGAGTAGTGGTTATCAGTGTCACCGAAGGTGATGACAAGCCCCTTAAATATCCATATATGTTCGCCGGCAGTCAGGTATGCGTGATCAATAAGACGGATCTGTTACCCTATGTTGATTGCAATATTGAACGCCTTCGAGCCAATGCCTTGAGTGTCAACCCCGATATTCTTTTTTTTGAGGTGTCGGCCACGAAGGGTACCGGTATTGACGAATGGACAGACTGGCTGCTGTCACTTTAACAGTATAATTGTATGATAGATCAGATTATAGATAAAGAAACCACGGAGCGGGCAGTGCTTGTAGGTCTGATCACTCCGCGTCAGAGCGAGGTCAAGGCAAACGAATACCTCGATGAACTCGCATTCCTTGCCGATACGGCAGGTGCTGTAACCGTTAAAAGATTCCTTCAGCGTATGGATTCGCCTCACTCGTCGACATATGTCGGTAAGGGAAAACTCGATGAGATACGCCAGTATGTCGAGACAAACGACATCGGTATGGTAATATTCGATGATGATCTTACTTCGAAGCAGGTAGCGAACATCGAACGCGAACTGAAAGTCAAGATACTCGACCGTACCACACTTATTCTTGATATATTTGCCAAACGGGCGCAGACTGCCAACGCTAAGACTCAGGTCGAACTGGCACAGTATCAATATCTGCTTCCACGGCTTACGCGCATGTGGACACACCTTGAGCGTCAGCGAGGCGGTATAGGTATGCGTGGTCCGGGTGAGACACAGATCGAGACCGACCGCCGTATAATCCTTGATAAAATATCACGTCTCAAGGAAGAACTGCGTAGTATCGACCGACAGAAATCGCTTCAGCGTAAAAATCGAGGTAAACTCACACGTGTTGCCCTCGTAGGATATACCAACGTCGGTAAATCGACACTGATGAATCTGCTTAGCAAGAGCGAGGTATTTGCCGAGAATAAGCTGTTCGCCACACTTGACACTACCGTGAGGAAGGTTATCATCGACAACCTGCCGTTTCTACTGACCGATACGGTAGGATTCATCCGCAAACTTCCCACCCATCTTGTGGAGTCGTTCAAGTCAACACTCGACGAAGTACGCGAGGCCGACCTACTGCTTCATGTAGTGGATGTGTCACATCCGAATTTCGATGAACAGATCGAGGTTGTCGACCGTACACTTAACGAGATATGCGGTTCGGCAGGTAAGCCTGTGATAATGGTGTTTAATAAAATAGACGCATTCCACTACATTCCAAAGGCTGAGGATGATCTGACACCCCGCACACGTGCCAATATATCGCTTGATGAATTGCGTGAGTCGTGGGAACGCCGCACCGGAGGCATGTGTGCCTTCATTTCAGCACGCGAGGGAATCGGAGTGGATCACCTCAAGCATATGCTTTATGAAGAGGCGAAGAAAATCCATATCGAGCGTTTTCCCTATAACGATTTTCTTTTCCAGCGTTATGATGACCTGTCCGACGGACAGACGGAGGAATCTGAAGAATAATGCGTTATTTTATCTCGGCAGGCGAAGCGTCGGGCGATCTTCATGCTTCGGAACTGATAAAGGCTCTCCGGCTGATTGACGCCGACGCGAAATTTATATTTCTCGGAGGTGATCTCATGAGCCGGGCGGCGGGTAATTCACCGGTCATACATTTCCGCGATATGGCATACATGGGTTTCATTGATGTGGCGTTGCATCTACGTTCGGTTCTCGGAAATCTGTCGGTCGCACGTCGCACGCTTGAGGCATCCGGTGCCGACGCGCTCATACTTGTGGATTATCCGAGTTTTAATCTCAAGCTGGCATATACTGCCCATGAACTTGGCATACCGGTATTCTGGTACATATCGCCTAAGGTGTGGGCGTGGAAAACCGGACGTATCCGCACAATGCGCCGCCTCGTAGAGTGTGTATATTCCATATTGCCGTTCGAAACCGAATTTTTCCGCAATCACGGGTTCGACAGAGTGGTGTATGTAGGAAACCCGTCGCTTGAAGAAGTGGATCGCAAGGCGAAAACGCTTCCAGAACGTTCATCGCTGATGCTGTCTTTAGGTCTTGATCCTTCACGAAAGCTACTCACTCTCGTCCCGGGTAGCAGGGTAGGAGAGATCCGCGACAATCTGCCCGTAATGGCGGCGGTCGCCTCACGGCATAGCTCAATGCAGGTAGCGATAGCCGGCGCGCCGTCGGTGGATGCTGACGTATATCTTCGTTATGGACCTGGAATCAGAGTTATAAGCGGCTCCACATTCGAACTCATGCGCCTTGCCGACGCAGCGTTGGTCACATCCGGTACCGCTACACTTGAATGTGCATTACTGGGCACACCGCAGGTGGCATGCTATCGCTCCACGGGTAGCAAAATTATCTTTAAGCTCTTCCGCGGAGTACTGAAAATACCGTTTGTCACCCTTCCGAATCTCATCACCGGACGTGAAATCATACCCGAAATGCTGATGCACCGTTGCAACCCCGACGCTGTGGACCGTGCGCTCGACCCATTGCTCTCCGACACACCGCGCCGACGTGAAATGCTTGCAGGATATGAGGAAATGCGTTTGGCTCTCGGAACGACTTCGGCCGCCGCAACAGCCGCCGCCGATATAGTGAAGAGGTTGCGGTAACGGTTTTTTTGCAGCAAATATTCTCTTTTTAGGCGTGAGATTTCGTAAATTCGTTTATAAGAACTAACTTTGCAGTTCGGAAACTATTCTTGCAATAAATAAGAACTCACATAACTCATGGCAAAAAACCAGAATGAAGAGACTCGTACTTCGATTGACGATCTCAATGACAGCCTGACCGGTATCGGTCAGCAGGTACAGAAGAATTCGTCCGCTATCATGTGGGCATGTATCATCTTCGCCGCAGTGGTAGTAGCGGTACTCGTTTACATTTATGCTATCCGTCAGCCGGGTATCCAGAAAGCTAACGACGCGATCGGTCAGGCTGACCTGACAGCGGTGATGGGCAACGACTCTCTCGCACTTCAGCAGTATAAGGCAGTTGCTGATGATTATGGCTATGAAGCCGGCAACCGTGCGGCTCTCAATGCAGCTATCATCCTTTATCAGCAGGGTAAGTACCAGGAGGCTCTGGATTATATCACCCGATATGATGCCCGCGAATCGGTGATCGGCGCTGCGGCTCTTTCGCTCGAAGGCGATTGCTATGTGAATCTCGAACAGTATTCCCAGGCGCTCGAATGTTTCAAGAAAGCTGTGAGCAAGTCGGACAACAATCCCTACTATACTCCTACATTCTTAATGAAGCAGGCTAACGTTTATCGCGCCCTTAAGGATTATAAGTCGGAAGCTGCCTGCTACCAGGAGATCATCGACAAGTATCCCGCTTATGGCGACCGCATGCGTCTTGACATGCAGAAGTATCTCCGCCGCGCTCAGCTTGAGGCTGGTGAATAATATCCGCATCTGACGAGATGATTTGACAGATTTTGTCTGTCGCACGATACTCCCGGACTCCCGGCTATATAAGGTCGGTTTATGAGTCCGGGACTTTTTTATGCCTCTATGAAAGGTAAAATTTAGTTAATTCTGACTTGTAGTATGATATTTATCATATGTTTTGGCGTTCAATTTTACTAATTTTGCAGTTGGAAATACATCTACAGATAAAATAAAGGTTATATATAGGCTAAATTTAACAGTAAAGCAATGAGAAACAATGCTTTGAAGTACACCGGCATTTTGGGTGCCGGTATTGCAGTGGCGATGCTGACATGGTCGTGCGGCGGGAAAGAGCAGGCGCCGGCTCAAATGCAGGCACCGCAGATCGCCACAATGAAAGTGGGATTGACGAATTCCGCTTCGGAGGATACCTATCCTGCCATAATCAAAGGCAAGACAGACATCGCTATCCGTCCGCAGGTAAGTGGTTTCATTACCAAAGTTCACGTAGATGAAGGTCAGCAGGTCCGTAAAGGCGATGTGCTTTTCACTATTGATCAGGTTCAGTTCCAGGCAGCTGTCGATCAGGCTCAGGCAGCCGTGAACACCGCCAAGACAATGGTCAACACCGCTCAACTTACAGCTGACAATAAGAAGAAGCTTCTCGACAAGAATATCATCAGTCAATATGAATACGATCTGGCTGCCAATGATCTGCTGAATGCCAAGGCGTCGCTCGCCCAGGCACAGGCTGCGTTGGTATCCGCTCAAAAGAATCTCGCATATACTACGGTAGTTTCTCCGTCTGACGGTTTCATCGGCAGTATTCCATCGCGTGAAGGTTCGCTGGCATCTCCGTCATCAGTTGAGCCGCTCACCACGGTAAGTGACAATTCTCAGGTATATGCCTATTTCTCCCTTACCGAAAAGGATCTTTTGCAGTTGTCCGATAGCGGCGCTACCACAGTCAACCAGGCTATAGCTTCAATGCCCGAAGTACAGTTGCGCCTCAGCAATGGTACTACGTATCCTCTGCCCGGTAAAGTCGCTACCGTATCAGGCGTTATCGACGGAGCTACAGGTTCGGCTACCGTACGTGCCTTGTTCAACAATACCAACGGTATGCTCCGTAGCGGTTCCACCGGAACAATCGTTATTCCCCGTTTGTCGGAAAATGTCATTACCATTCCTCAGTCAGCTACTTACGAGCTTCAGGATAAAAGGTTTGTGTATGTGGTAAACGACTCCAACACCACTGTCCCCACTCCTATTATCGTAGAACCTGTGACCGATGGCCGTACATTCGTTGTTAAATCAGGTCTTCAGCCGGGCGACCGTATCGTTACCGAAGGTGTAGGTACAGCTGTCAAGGCAGGTACAGTTATCACTCCGGTTGACAAGTCAGCTCCCGCTGCTCAGCAGTCGTAAGCCGACTAAAGATTATAATATCAGTTATTGAATCACATTCTGCATAATGAAACTCGATAGATTTATCAACCGTCCGGTGCTTTCGACGGTTATTTCGATCTTTATTGTGCTGTTGGGTCTTATCGGTCTCGTCTCGCTTCCGATTACGCAGTATCCCGACATCGCGCCCCCAACCATCTCGGTGACCACAACCTATACGGGTGCGAACGCACAGACGGTGCTCAACTCTGTTATCGCTCCTCTTGAAGAGTCGATCAACGGTGCCGAAGGCATGACTTACATGGAGTCAACAGCCACAAACACCGGATCGGCTACCATCAATGTGTATTTTGAACAGGGTTTCGACCCTGATATGGCGGCTGTGGATGTACAGAACCGTGTAGCCAAGGCACAGAGCCTTCTGCCTGCCGAAGTGACACGAGTTGGTGTGCTTACACAGAAACGTCAGACTTCGATGCTTCTCGGTGCATCAATTTATGACCCGTCAGGAAATTACGACGAACCATTCATCGAAAACTATGCCAAAATCAATGTGGTGCCTCCGCTTCAGCGTGTGTCCGGTGTAGGTGACGTGATGGTTATGGGAGCCGACTACTCTATGCGCATATGGCTGGATCCCGAAAAAATGGCACAGTATGGTCTGATGCCCTCCGATGTATCTGCCGCTCTTGCCGACCAGAATATCGAGGCAGCTCCGGGTGCTTTCGGAGAACAGGGTAACCAGACATTCCAATATATAATGCGTTACCGCGGTCGTCTCGAGACTCCTGAAGAATTCGATGACATAGTTATCCGCGCATCTAAAAACGGTGAGATACTCCGTCTCAAGGATATCGCCGACGTCGAACTCGGACGTGTTACCTACGGTTTTCACGGCAAGCAGAACGGATTCCCCGGTGTTACCGCAATCGTGTTCCAGACACCCGGATCGAACGCTACCGCTATCATCAACAACTGTCTGAAGCTTCTGGATGATATGAAGAAGGATCTTCCGACAGGTCTGGATATAGCGATTACAATGAACAACAACGACTTCCTTTATGCATCTATCCACCATGTGATCCAGACTCTTATCGAGGCGTTCATTCTGGTGTTCATAGTTGTATATGTGTTCCTTCAGGATTTCCGTTCCACCCTTATCCCGACAATCGCCATCCCTGTGGCGCTTATCGGTACGTTCTCAGTGCTTAAGATTATCGGTTTCTCTATCAATCTTATTACACTTTCAGCACTCGTGCTTGCAATTGCGATTGTTGTGGACGACGCGATAGTGGTGGTCGAGGCGGTGCATGCCAAGCTTGACGTGGGCTATAAGAGCGCCCGCAAGGCATCGATTGACGCTATGAACGAAATCGGTTCAGCTATCATTTCGATTACCCTTGTCATGATGCTCGTGTTCATTCCCGTGTCATTCATGCCCGGTACCGCCGGTGTATTCTATCAGCAGTTCGGTCTCACCATGGCAATCGCCATCGGTTTCTCCGCAATCAACGCTCTTACCTTGTCACCTGCGCTTTGCGCGGTGTTCCTGAAACCTCACGATGAGTCCGGAGAGAAGAAAAAGACTTTCATCTCACGCTTCCACACCGGTTTCAATACCGCATATAACGCCCTTTTAGGTAAATATCGCGGATATGTGAAGTTCTTCGCCCGTCACAAGATCACATCATTTGTCATAGTGCTCATCAGTATAGGTGTCCTCGGATGGCTTATGGTGAAAACTCCGTCAACCCTTGTTCCTAACGAGGATACCGGTGTGATTTTTGCAATGGTGGATATGCCTGCCGGTACATCACAGGAACGTACCGGTGTCGTACTCGACAAGGTTGACTCGCTCTTGGCGCAGGTTCCTGCCATAAAGTCGCGTACCATGATCAACGGTTACAGTTTCCTCGCCGGTCAGGGTGCCACTTACGGTACATTCATTATCAAACTCAAGGACTGGAGTGAACGTTCGAAGAGTGAAAGCTCGGACGCTATAATTCAGCAGCTCTATGCCATGACGGCCAAGGACGTGAAGGACGGACGTGTGATGATTTTCGCACCTCCTATGATCAGCGGTTACTCTGTTACAAACGGTTTTGAAATCAAGATGCAGGACAAGACCGGAGGTGATATCAACAAATTTTATTCGGTTGTCATGAC
>CAZKSF010000090.1:0-8858 GCA_964555405.1 uncultured Bacteroides sp. | reverse complement strand
GCATTTTCTATCAGCCCGTTGATATATTCGGTCTGTAGCTCGTCCTCGTCCCATAACGCTGTCGCATCGGTACCATTGTCAATTATATCCCTAATTGATTTTGGTTGTGAGTGTTGCTTATTCTTGCCTTTTCTACCATTATGGCCTGATTGACCGTTATCGTCACCGTCGCTGTCACCTGATTGGCCATCTCCGTCGCTGTCACCTGATTGGCCGTCACCGTCACTGTCGCCTGATTGGCCGTCACCGTCACTGTCGCCTGATTGGCCGTCACCGTCACTGTCGCCTGATTGGCCGTCACCGTCACTGTCACCTGATTGGCCGTCACCGTCACTGTCACCTGATTGGCCATCACCGTCATTGTCGTCTGATTGGCCGTCACCGTCAGAGTCTTTTTTATCCTCTCCTCCGTTGGTTTCGCTATCGCTGCTGTTTTGTTTTTCTTTGGATTCTTCTTCCTCAGAGTCTGACTGATTTATGACTGAAGAAAGTGGGGGCTGAGGTGGCAACTGATGCATTAGATAATTATAATACTCTTCGAATGATAAACCATTCGGCCAATTCACTTCTTCCCATAAATAGGGGGAAATCGATGTCCCTCCATGCTCATATATAGTAACGTTGCTGGCTGCATAGAGTATATCGGGAATCGCATTCACCGGCTGTCGCTCGTATGGATGCTTCAGTATAATTCTGATGACTTCCCGGCGGAGCAATTCCGAAATCTCAAGTTCATTCAGGTTCGACAACCATTCCGGATTGTACTCAATGCGTCGCTGTCCGCTGCGCATCGCACACTCCATGATAATGTTGGACGTGAGCTTGTGGGCGCAGAACGCACCGAACAGAAGGGGCTCGGTCAGGAACCAACGATCGGAAATAGACTGAATAACAGTTTGAACGTCAGTTGTCATAATTATTTTGTTAAAAGTCTGATGTTCGTACTCAGACAAGAACTAAGGTCAGTATCTTCGTGAAATTTCAAAATATAAAAATTCTTGATCACATAGAACATATCTTCAAGCCATGTTGAACGGTTACGGCTCCATTTTACACCTCGGTTATCATCTTTTGAGAAAAACACCTTAATCCATACATAATATTCTTCGATGATAAAACAACCGTCGGGGAGGCAAGTCTTTAATACGGGTTTAAGATATGATACAAAAGGTTCAAGCTTGCCATCGTAATGAATAATCGGGGCTTGCTTATATTCGCCGAGAGTCATTGAGGCTACAGCGATATATCGCATCAGAGTAATGAAGTTTTCTTTAGATATTTCTTGCTTGTCGGTCAATGGCATGATATTCTTACTCTGTGTATCAACTATCCAGGTTTGATTACCACTCCTGTAAATACTCAACCAACGGTTGAGCCTTATATGGAATTCATTTGATTTAATCACAAAAACATAGCCGAGTTGGGATAGAAATTCCACGATTTCCGGATCACAAATATCCGGATTATATTTGCCTATTTTTACCTCTGGAGCCATTGAATAGCGCATTCTGATGGCATCATGGAGGCTCCACTGTGATGGTTTGACATGGATAGCCTTGCTATGCGACTCTTTTATGAACTCAATAGATTTTGGTACTGCGTTTTTAATCACAATTGCAGCCTGATCCAGACACTTTTTTAGCTCCATACAACGTTCCTCGTAATTGTCAAAGTCAAGTGTTGTGGTTAGAAATATCTTAGGTGCAATTCGTTTTTGCAGCCTCAACAGACCTTTACCCATATCACTTGGTTCAAGTTTGGTTTCGGGGATATGTAGTTTGCGTAACGTTTGCTTTACCAAAGATTGTAAAAGTTCACTACCTTTCTTTGCTTTTGCTTTGGCATCGTACTCCTCAATTTTCCTTTTGAGGGCAGAGATAAGAGTGTCAAACAGTTTAAGATTCTTATGGATTGTGGCTGGATAGATATATTTATTAGATGATTTCTCAATTTTTATATCCCCGTAGGTCAATTGTATATTGAGAATCCAACGTCCGTTGTCCCATTCTCCAATAATATATGCAGCTTGACCAGCTGCTATCCTGAAATTACAATTATTATCCTTTGTATAATTGTAATTTCCGGAAGATAAAGCCTCGTCAAGTCTGTTAATTGCGTAAGTATTGCATGTGATTTTTGATAGCTCTGCATTAGCCGTTTTTATAAGTTGTTTCAAATCGGCTTCTACATGTTCTATGGTTAATACGATATCTCCCATACTTATTTTATTTTATAACCATCTGCATTGGTGTATACAAAATATTTGCTGTCTATTTTATATGGACGTTGGATAAACTCCATAAAATCGACATGTTTGAACCCTCGGCCTGCTTCATCTTCTTCATCATAGTAGGCACATACGTTTACTGCCCGTTCTTTTATCTCATCAATATTAAAGAACCAATCATCCTCTTTTGGAAACTCATACTTATAGCGTATTTTCTCAAATCCGAGATCTATAATGATCTCTAGTTGCTTGTAAAGTTGCACATATTCTTCGATTAAGTAGAAACGTATTTCGTGAAGGTGTCTTTTAAGTCCTTTTATCAGAAAATGAAAATTCGCCCACAGCATCACGCCTACCTCTTCGTCTTCTTTTATATCACGTGAATTCGCCCAATTAGCAAAATCTTGATTCTCTCTGAAACTATCACTATAACGAACTATTTTATCATGAGACTTTGCGTGAAATCGCTGATAATACCAATCGTCATTATCTTCTATGTCCCTGCCCCACGATTCAAATTTCCATTTACCTTCTTCCTTAAAGGCAAGCAGGAGGCTCTGATGAGAGTAATACTCACATTCACTTATTAATACACTCAAATCTTTCATTGTCCTGTATTCTTAATGATGATTTTCACATTGGGAAATTCCATTTGTTCGAGTGAGTGTAGTATACCTTTGATGAATTCGTAGTTCTGGATTACGTAAAAGAAGATACTTAGCCAATTCGCACGGTTGCGACTCCATCTGAATCCATCTTTTGCATTCTTGTCAAAATAAATATTAATCCAGGGGTAATCCAGCGCATAACAATTCCCTGGAATGCAGTATTTTAGTATTGGCTTGAGCCCTGCGATAAACTCCTCTTCACGTCCTATATGGACATAGGGATATTTCCCTTCCACCATAGAGGTTTTCGCAATGATACGTAATAGAGAGATAAACTCTGAGGTCGAAAGCTCAACGGCTTTTGTAGGGGAGTAAATGTAGGACTCATTCTTAAACCACGAATTAAAGCCTTTTCGGAATAATGATATTTTGTCAGATAGGCTAATTTTCAGTTTTTTTGATTTGGGAGTTACTGAATACTTGAATCCCAATTTATCAAGACAAGCAATGATATTGGGATCATACTCATAATGGCTGGTAGCTTTCATATTCGCTTTATCGTAACACATCTTAATTCCTTCGCCTGTTTCAAGCTGAGGGTGTATCACTTCCTCGGTGCATCCATACCAATTAACATCTGCATTCTTAAAGTAGATGTATTTCAGAAACTCGTCATTTTTTATCGATGGTAGATTATCGAGTGCCAATTTCATTTCCTCACACCGACTTTCATAGTTATCGAAATCAATCGTCGTTGAAAGATATAAGTTGCTGCATATTCTTCGCCTGAATTTTAATAGACCGTCATCACTATCATTAGGTTCAAATATAGCTTCTGTGATATTTAGTTTACGTAACAGTGGTCTTACCAGCTGCTTAAGTAATTGACTGCTTTTGTTGGACTTTGTAGTAGCTTCATAATCGGCATAATATTTGCGAAGCTTCTCTATCAAAGAATCAAAAATTGGTACATATTCGTGAAATGAAGCCGGACACAACTTAACCGTGTCATAATAATTGCATTTAGAATCTCTGTAAGATGTATTGGCTGATAAGCTCCCGTACGAAATATTCACTGACACAGACCACGACAAACCGTCCCATTTTCCAAATATAGACATACCTGGAGCGGCTAAAATACTGAAATCTCCGCCAGACTCCAGAGTATATGTATATCTATGCTTGTCTAATACACTCCCGACTATTTCTTGAAAATCAATATGTCGCCTAAGAGTAGAGACTTCATTGCCTGCTATTGACATTAGCGAATGCAAGTCATTTTCAATCCGTTTTAAATCTACAGCTACAGAACTCATATTTAGTTTTGTCTAATGAAGGTTTTTACGTTGGGATATTCTGGGCGTTCGAGCGATTGTGGCAGGTTTTTTACATAGTCATAATTTTTTATAACGTAGAATAGGATGCTGAGCCAATTCTGTTTAGAAAAGTCCCATTTAAATCCGGTTTGCATGCGTGCATCATCTCCCAATTTGATATATGGGTCAGGCTTCCAGTATGAGCCTGAAAATGCAGGTATATAATATTGCGAAGGAAGGCATGCACTAAGTATCGAATTTATAAAAGCCTGAAATTTTGTTCCGTGACGACCAGAGTCATCCCAATTAACATAAGGAAAGTTCCCTTGTTTTGCAATTGCTAAAGCAATGCAGTATAGCAACAGTTTAAAGTCTTCGTCAGATATATCCATAGCGGAAGTCCGATTGATGTCGGTATGTTCAAACCATGTTTTCATTTCCTTGCGACATAAGTATGCACCCTTACATAGTTTTATGCGATATGATCCTGTAAAACTATACCCCAAATTAGTCAATACTTCAGAGATGTCGCTGTCTAACCGTTTTTCTGTGAATTGAGGCATACCACTATTATCATAACATATTTTTGGTATTATATTAGGATCGAATACGTGACGTTCCACAGAATTACCCTCGTTCAATTGCCATCTTTCTCCTTTTGCCCGAAAAAGAATAGCCCCCAGAATCTCGTCATTAGCTAATGACGAGACACTTTCCGTAGCCATTTTGAACTCTTGGCATCGGCTCTCATAATTATCAAAATCAAGAATCGTAGATAAATAGAGATTTCCAACAATATGTTTGTATAATTGTAAAAGCCCCTTCTTCTCTTTAGAATATGCGAGTTTTATATTTTTAAGTTGTAAGGTCGACAAAGTTTCCTTAACCAAATACAAGAGTAGTTCGCTACTTTTGTTGGCTTTGCTTGATTCATAATAAGCTGCATATAATTTATGAAGCTTGGCAATCATGGAGTTGAACAATGGTACATAGTCAGCAAACGCAGCCGCCGAGATTTCTATTTCTACATCATAGTCGGTAACGATTTTGGAGCCAAAACCGACGGTTAAATATATATTCCAGCCCACACCATTCCATTTCCCGCAAATCGACATGCCGGCTTCTGCTATAATCATGAAATTACCATTTGTTCGTAGTTCATAATTATAACCTTGGTCAGCAAAGACACTTCCTACGATATTTTGAAAGTCAACGTGACGTTCAATTTTCGTCAGCTGCTTACGGACTCGTAAGCGTTCGTTGTTTAAATCGTGATACAGTCGTTCTGTTGTTACGGGGACGGAACTCATATTTAGTTTTGTCTAATGATTGTTTTTACGTTGGGGTATTCCGGTCGTTCGAGCGATTGTGGCAGATTTTTGATGAATTCGTAGTTATGAATCACGTAAAAGAGGATACTTAACCAATTGGGGTCATTATAATTCCACTTGAAACCGTTCTTCATACTTTCATCATAGCCAAGCTTAATCCATGGGTTGTGCGTATAAAATGACCTCTCAGCTGGAGTATAGTATTCGTTTGGTAGACATGCCTCAAGTATGGGTTTTACGCAATCATAAAAAAGAGTTCCACCTCGACTGTTTACATCCCAATACGGTGCCGGGAAATAACCGCGCTTGTATGATGCAAGAGCTATGTACTTTATTAATTGCTTAAATTCATCGTCAGGGATATTAACATGAATAGACGAACGGTAATCATTGCTATCAGAAAACCAAGTATCTAACTCATGACGATATAAATACATGCGATTAATTAATATCTGTAGAGTCCCCTCTGGCGAGACAGTAAATCGATAGCCCAGTCTTGTTAATACGTCAGGGATGTCACCCTCGTATTCATTGTTTGGTTTTAGTGCACTATAGTTATAGTGCATTTTGATCTCTTCTCCTGGTTTTAATACAGGGTATTGAACTTTTTCTAGTCCTGACAACGACCAACGTTCTCCTTTTTCTTTATAATAAATTGAAGTTAAAATATTGTCGTTTGCTTGCGAGGGAATTTGTTCCAACGCCTGTTTGAACTCATGGCATCTTTCTTCATAGTTATCGAAATCAATAGTGGTGTATAAAAGTAAATTACCAGTGATTGGCCGACCTAAACGTAATAGGCTCTTTTTGTCTTTAGTCGGTTCGATAAGAATTTTTGAAATGTTTAATTGCGACAGTGTCTCTCTGACCATCATTTCAAGCAATTTACTGCTCTTGTTGGCTTTGCTTGATTCATAATAAGCTGCATATAATTTATGAAGCTTGGCAATCATGGAGTTGAACAATGGTACATAGTCAGCAAACGCAGCCGCCGAGATTTCTATTTCTACATCATAGTCGGTAACGATTTTGGAGCCAAAACCGACGGTTAAATATATATTCCAGCCCACACCATTCCATTTCCCGCAAATCGACATGCCGGCTTCTGCTATAATCATGAAATTACCATTAGGTTGGAGTTTATAATTATAATCCTGGCCAGCAAAGACACTGCCTACGATATTTTGAAAATCAACGTGGCGCTCAATTTTCGTAAGCTGCTTACGGGCTCGTAAGCGTTCGTTTTTTAAGTCGTGATACAGACGGTCTGTTGTTACGGGGACGGAACTCATAGATTAGTAATAAATTGGTTGAAGTCAAGTATCAGTTCGGGCTTAGTTTTCGTGATAGTTAAAACAGCTTTTTTGTATTTTCCACTCATAAAAGCATTGATGAAGTAAGCGTAGGCATCGCGGCGTTGCTCCTTGAGCCAGTTGAGATACGCAATCAGGTTGTCGGTATAGGTATTGGTAAATTTCTTCTTTCCGCTACCTAATGAGTCGATATATTCCAGGATATTGTCGTTAAGCATAGGGAATCCCTCAATTGGTAGAACGGCAACCTTATCAGCAACTTCAGGGTATTTTTCTACCACATCTTTGCCTGTTACGGCTTTTTCTTTGAAAGATTCGAATAGGGCAGAAGCAGCCAGTGATCCGACTATTCCTGCAATCAGGCGCGCGTGGAAAGCTTCGGGACTCTTGATGCCTTTCAGCACGTTGGCTACTCGTTCCCAAGCACGACGGTCAGGAGTCTTTTCGAGAGAATCAAGGGTGGGATCAAAGCGGCTGTCGAGTTTGTCGGGATGTGCAGCGATGAATTTTATCACTCGCTGATCGAGTTCCTCGCGTTTAGCCCATGCAAGCCAGTCCTGAGCGGTAGGGCGGAGGGTATAGATGTTGAAACGCGACACCAAGGCCGGGTCAAGCTCTCCTACTTGGTATTGCTCGCCGGCGTTAACGGCTGAGATAATACGGCTACCCTCAGGCAGCTTTCTGCCGGCCAACTTACGGTTGAGCACAAGATCCATCACAGTCTGGAGCATTTCGGGGCGCGCACGATTTAACTCATCGAGAAAAAGCACAATAGGCACGCCATCGGTCGGAAACCAGTATGGAGGCATGAAATCGGTCTTGCCAGTTTCTTCGTTGAGGCGAGGCAGGCCTATAAGATCGCCAGGATCGCTCATCTGCCCAAGAAATAAAGCCGTTACTTTCGTGCCTTTCGATGTGAAATAATCCTCTACGATTCTCGACTTGCCGATGCCATGATTTCCTACGAGCAATATGTTTTGAGAGGTAGGAGTGGCTTCAAATATCTGGTATAAGTCGCTCACGCTTATTGCTACTGCCATTGTATATAGTTTTATGTTTTATTCGTCAATGTCAAGGCTGGACCATGTCGATTCCAATTCTGAAGCGATGTCCGGATGGTCTAAATTGTCAATCATCGGGAGATGCTTCTGCAAGAGCTGGTAGAGGGGAGTGTCTTCAGCGCAATGGGTGTGAATAAACAGGCCGTGGTCGTGTACAATCAGTCGCTTAAGACCGTGGCAGGAGTTGAAGCAACCGTCGCCCAATCCTTTCACACCCGGGAATACGATAGCCGTGTGAAAATCCAAGTCCTTCAGCTGCGAAACAACGCGCTGCGACTCTGCACACTCGGCCACTCGGTCGTTATCCTGATTATTGACTCCATACAGCCAATCATTTCCAACGACAAACAGCACGCCATAACTTTTTAGCCAATATCTCATTCGTGCATTCGGATTAGCTGAGATTTGCTCAATGGTCAGACACGATCCCGATGATTCCGTTTCTTTTGTCTTTTTCTGCTTCTTATTGTTCACTTTATTTTTCTGTCTTATGACGTGAAGAATGGGACGAGTTTGAAAGGGAGTACTTTATGTTTACTCCCTTCCAAATTCAGTGTCGTTTGGGAAAACTAAAGATTATTCGTCATCTTCGTCTTCAAACTCATCTTCATCAAGAACCTCTCCATCTGAGTAAATGCGGAATGTGTCTCCACATTCATTCCACGCATCTAAATACTCATCGCTTTCGTAAGATTCCCGTATGTGGTCAAACCACCCGTCTTCCTCTGGATTTTCAGTCGGTTCATCAAGTCTGAAGAAGGTCCATCCATCGTAGGATTCGCCATCATCACCTGTTTTCTCGAAATGAACTACGGCAAGTCCTTCCCACAAATAGGCATCGAGGAACTTGGGTTTGATGACCCAGTTACCTGCGTCGTCTACGAAGCCGTATTTGCCGTCTTCGTTCTGTTTTACTGTCAAATTCTTCATTTACAGTGAACTTTAGCTAATAATTAAGTTATTTATCTCGGTTGTCGTTTGTGTTTTCTGTATTGGAGGAGA
>CAZKSF010000089.1:0-8961 GCA_964555405.1 uncultured Bacteroides sp. | reverse complement strand
CAAAGCCTGAACCCAAACCGGAGGCAAAACCCGAGCCAACTCCCGCAAATCCTGATGCTGTAATGCGGACATTCGATTATCGAGGTATGACATTTGCTATTCCTCAGATTGATATCAATGTAATGAACACACAGGGAAAATTAAGTGACTTCGGAGGACGATGGCGTGCCTTGTCAAATGATCCGAATACAGGTAAGCTTATAACATCTCTTAAGACTGAAGCTGAGAATCATGGATTTAACGACTATCTCACATTTGACATGATCAAAGCTTATGTTGCGTCGAATTATGCTGATTTACACAGTACGTCGCGTGCTTCATTGATTCATTATATCATGGCGAATCTGGGTTATGATGTCCGTCTCGGAATTGATGCTGGTACCGGTAACGGAATTATTCTGATGGCGTGTAGTCAGACAATGTATGGGCGTCCGTTTCTACAGTTTAATGATAGTAAGAAATACTACATTTTTACAGAAACAGGCAGTGTGAATAACAATATGAGAATTTCGACGTGTACGTTGCCCGAAAAAGCTAAATGTGGATCGACTATTGATTTGCGTTTAGGAGAGTTGAAATTGCCATATGTGCCACGATCATATGAAGTCTCTTATGGGGATATTACCATTAAAGGTGAAATGAACGGGAATCTGTTCCCGGTAATATACGATTATCCACAGATGCCTATAGGTGACTATGCACAGTCGGTGCTGTCACCTGAAGTGCGTTCTGAAGTGGTGACGCAACTCAAGGAACAGTTAGGCGACAGTCCGCAAACTGAAGCGGTTAATTCTCTACTCGCATTCGTTCAACACGGATTCAAATATTCAACCGATCAGGACTTCCATGGTTTCGAGAAACCTTATTTCTTTGAGGAGACCTTATTCTATCCGTTATGCGATTGTGAAGACCGGTCAATTTTCTACAGCTATCTGCTATGGAATGTCTTGGGTGTAGAAAATCACCTCATAGCCTATCCCGGTCATGAGGCGACTGCCGTACATCTTGATGAGGTAATATCTGGAGACAAGTATAATTATAAGGGAACTAATTTTTATATCTCCGATCCTACTTACATAGGAGCGAAAACGGGCGCATGTATGCCTAACTTCAGGAGTACTACTCCGACAATCGACTTTATGTATCAGTGACGCCCCTGAACAGGAGCAGGCGTTGACTGTACAGGATTACCGACCGGACGTGAAGCATTTGCGCCCGGTCGTTGTCCGTTTTCGGGGATCGAAGGCGTTGATACTACAGGCGGCGCAGACGGTCGGTTAGGGGCAGAGACCGGAGGTGCCGGTCGGACAGGAGCCGGCATTGATGGTCCATAAACCGGTCGTGGCGGTACACCCGGGGGATGTGGAGCCGGACTCAAAGGTCCTACCACCGGAGCAGGACCGATTACCGGCGCATAGCCTATGTTCCAACCTCCGGTACCTATCCCCGTATTCCACGGACCGAAGTTGCTTACACCGGCAGATATCGAATACCCGGGAGTCGGGTCGGTACCTTCTAACATCATGTCGCATGAAGTCACCATAAGAGAAGCGGCTAAACCCGCAAATAGAATCATAGGTTTCATAATACAACTTTTTATTATTAAGACAATCGACCTGAGAAAAAGTTGCATCGAAATAAAAAATGAGCTACATTTGTATTTGAAATGGAGCATTATTTAGTATCTGCACGAAAATACCGTCCGTCGACTTTTAAGTCGGTTGTAGGTCAGAAAGCTCTGACAGCAACGCTTCGCAACGCCATACAGACAGGGCGTCTGGCTCACTCCTACCTGTTTTGTGGCTCACGTGGTGTTGGCAAGACTTCATGTGCCCGAATTTTTGCCAAGACTATCAATTGTACAAATCTCACTCCGGATGGCGAGGCTTGTAACGAATGTGATTCGTGCCGCGCCTTTAATGACGGAGTGTCACTTAATATCATTGAGCTTGACGCGGCATCGAATAACGGGGTAGATGACATACGTAATCTGGTGGAACAGACCCAGACACCTCCTACTATGGGGCGATACAGGGTATTTATTGTCGATGAGGTGCATATGCTTTCAAATGCAGCCTTCAACAGTTTCCTGAAAACTTTAGAAGAACCGCCGGAATACGTAATATTTATCCTTGCCACAACGGAAAAAAATAAAATTATACCCACTATCCTTTCACGTTGCCAGATATACGATTTCAACCGTATAACGGTGAATGATATCGCTGACCATCTGGCTTTTGTGGCTCAACAGGAGAATATAAGCTATGAGCCACAGGCTCTTAATGTGATCGCCCGTAAGGCAGACGGCGCTCTCCGGGATGCATTGTCGATATTTGATCAGGTGGCTGCTTCCTCGCGCGGGAATATCACTTATGCTTCAACCATAGAAAATCTTAATGAACTTGATGGAAGTGTATATGGTCGAATGCTGGATGCCTTCCTGAAAGGTGATGTCACAGGAAGTTGGTTGATTTATAAGGAAGTGCGCGATAAAGGGTTTAATTCGCATTTTTTTATTAACGGGCTCGGAGGATATTTCAGAGATCTGATGGCAGCACGTGATCCTTCAACAAGATCACTTCTGGATATGGGTGAAGACGAAGTCCAGCAACTTGCCGGGGATGCCGCCCGATGTACACCACAACAGCTTTACAAGTGCATGCTGTTGTGTAATGATGCTGATCTGCACTATCGTGATGCCGGAAATAAGCAGTTTCTTGTTGAAGTTACGTTGGCAAAAATATGCCAACAATTCAGCCCATCCCCCGATGAAAGCGGCAGTGGAGATGGGCAATTGCGTGTGATAAGCCGCCCTGAGACGTTGTCAGGGGTGGCGGAAGTAAAGCCGCAAAATCAAAATAGTGCGTCACCTTCATCAGTACCTTCGGCTCCACGACCGTATGCCACAGGTACAAGACAGGTACAAAGACCCTCTGTCAGGACAGCTGTACAAGCCAATTCCCAACCGCAGACACCGGCTAATCAGCGTATGCGTATATCCATCAAAGGTGACAGTAAGCCGGATGCACAATCGGTAAAGGGGGAAAACAGTACGCGAACGTCATCGGAAAGGCAACGTGACGAGGCGTTCGGAAGCGAGCAACTCCATAAAGCGTGGGAAACCTATATGCTCGATCATCCTCAGTTACATCTGATGGTTAACACAATGAGGGTGTCTCGTCCTGAATATCAGCCGGGTACAGCTGAATTCGGATTAACTGTATTCAGCCAGGTCCAGGCTGAGATAGTAGCAGCTAATAAGCCGGATCTAATTAGTTGGCTACGTGATTATCTGCGAAATGATAATGTGGATTTTCACGTTAATGTTAATGAGAATGAATCATCTCCACGAACCTGGAGTGAGGTAGAAGTGTTTAATCACATGAAGGCGCAGCACCCGGTGCTACGTCAGTTAGCCGAAACATTTCAATTAACATTAAAGTGATGAAACATTACTACCCCCTCTGTTCTACCATACTTGTATCAGGCATGGCAATACTCGCATCTCTGACATCATGCGATAAGATTTCTGATGAAGCGCGTCAGTTAGCAGGTAAATATTATATTTACGAAATATCTACAGTTGATCCGCTTTATGAGCTGAGGGAGGATGGCACGTGTTCGCTTCGGGCAATACGTCCCGGTGTGCTGACTTATCAGGTAGATGGTAAATGGGCAGTAAAGGGAGACAGTCTGATTGCTGAATTGGATCCGTCAACCATCGTTTGGGAGGGTGACAGCTCGCTTATAGGAAATGTAGCAAGACATTACTGCCGACACATCGTTAACAGCAGCGACCTCAGTCTGACTGTCGAAAAGGATGGTATAACATATTTGTACCACAGGCATCCTGACTGAAAATAATACAGAAAATAAACTAATCATTCCGAGAAACTATGCACATGAAAAAAATAATACAGTCGTTGATGATTATGGCTATGACCACGGTATGTTACGGTGGATTTATCAGCTGTAGCGGTGAGTCGCCGGAAGCCGATCTTTTCGAAGCACATTCTCTTCTCGAAGGGGGTGATGCTGAATCGGCACAGGAAATCTGCGACAATATACTGTCACGTACAGACAGCAACAAAGTCGGTGCTTCAAATTACGGTAGATTGTCCGTGGTATTCATGGAGCTTGCTGAAGTTAAAGATCAGGAAGACAATATTGCTAACGCTGCGATGTGTTTCCGCCGTGCATACAACATTAATGCTGATTCGGCTGATTCGTTTTACCGTAATCTGACGGGCGACGATCAGATGCGTTATGCTATGCTTGCAACTATTGTTACTTCCGACGAAATACCTTTCGACAGCATCGGATTTGAAGATCCTGACTATATGCAAACAAATGAAATAATTACGGGTTACTGATAATTATATTTTTTATGGATTGGAAAGATGTGCTGTCATCAATTGACGACCTCCCTCCGGGAGATGATAACATTGAGGTAAGTTCCGAAAAAGAATCTGATAAAAAAAGTCAGACTCTCACGCTTATATATGAGAAAAAAGGACGTAAGGGTAAACCAGCCACAATAATTATAGGTTTTGATATGCCGGACAAGGAGATTTCCGCGTTGCTGTCATATCTACAATCGCGTCTGGGGGTCGGCGGGTCGTCACGTGGGGGTGAAATACTCTTGCAAGGTGATTGCCGGGAACGCGTAGCTGTGCTTCTGCGAGAAAAGGGCTATAAAGTAAAATACTGAAATATCGAGAGTAATTCCATATGCTGTCCGTATACAGAGCTTCCGCCGGATCAGGTAAGACATTTAATCTGACCAAGGATTATATTCGTATGCTGCTTGGCGAGCAGGACGAAAACGGGAAATGGCAACTAAGCAAAGACAAAAGCCGTCACCGTCATACTCTTGCCATAACCTTTACAAACAAGGCAACAGAGGAGATGAAGCGGCGCATTATACATCAGCTTGCAGTTCTCGGCAATATGGAACCGGGATGGCAGAAGCCAAGCCCTTACGAAAATGATTTTTTGAAAATTTTCAGATGTACTCCTGAAGAGTTACGTAGTGCAGCCCGACAAGCTTTGAAATCATTGCTTCTCGAATTTAACAGATTTAATGTGAGTACAATCGACTCTTTTTTCCAGATGGTACTCCGTGCTTTCGCCCGCGAAGCAGAACTTGTCGGCAATTATGAGGTGGAGCTTGATAAAAAACAGGTTATCAATGATGCTGTTGTTCAATTACTGAATTCCCTAAAGCAAAACAATCCGTCTGAAAGCCGGCGGTTGACTGAGTGGCTCACGCAACTGATGATTTCCAGAATAGAGGATGGTAATTCCTATAATATATTCAACCGTAATCAGAGCGTGTTTAGTGATGTAGTCAATTTTATCAGTAAAATTACTGATGAAGAATTTGATAAAAGACGCGATGACGTTATGGATTATCTTTCTGATGAAAGTCGGCTTTCGCGTTTTCAGCAAAGAGTAAGCTATCTGTCTTCGAAAATTGTCAAGGATGCACGAGACGCGTGTGCAGCATTGGCAAGTTATATCTCCAGTCATGGCTACGAGCAGAATTTGAGCAAAAACAAGATGGGATGGCTCGATAAATGGACAAAAGAAAACCAGACCAAATATGATGCCGGGACAGTTGTCCCGCAGATTGTTGACGATCCGGCGGTGGTTTTCAAATTAAAGTGTGATCCCCTTGATCCTAATCTGAATATTCTCCTTTCCAATGCGGCGGTAAAAGTGATGGATTGTGAGCCGTGTTTGAAAGTTTACAGGGATATACGTAAAAATATGTATATGCTTGGGCTTTTGGAAAGGACACTGAGATATGCAGATGAATTGATGATCCGCGATAATATGTTGATGTTATCGGATACCAATTATATACTGCATAAGATAATTGGCGATGGGGATGCGCCTTTTGTTTATGAACGTATTGGAGAGACAATAAGACATTTTCTTATCGATGAGTTCCAGGATACTTCCAAGTTGCAGTGGCAAAATTTGAAAATTTTGGTGGAGAATGGTCTCAGTGAGGGATTTGACAGCCTTATTATCGGTGATGAAAAACAATGTATCTATCGATTCCGTAATAGTGATCCTTCGCTTCTGAAAGAGAAATTGAAAGCTGATTTTCCTGATGATTACTCAGAGGTGACCGGTGCACAATATAATACCAATTGGAGAAGTACTCGTGACGTTGTGGAATTCAATAACAGGTTGTTCTCGGGAATTGCCATGTCCACCGGTTACGGGGATGTATATGCGAATGTGAAGCAACTCATACCTGATAAAAATAAGGATTCAAAAGGGTATGTGCAAATATGTTGTGGCACTGACAAGGAAGCTGTCCTTAATAATATGCTTTCAAATATTCAACGACAGCTTGATTCAGGATATAAACCCGGTGATATCGCTATCCTGGTCAGAAGGGCAGCTGATGGCAAGGCGATTGTACGAGTGCTAGCTGATGCCGGACTGAGAGTGGTTTCGGATGATGCGGTGGAGATTGGTTCTTCGCCAGTTATAAGGCTTATTGTCAGTATACTGCGTTTGATTTCGACTTGCGAAACAGAGGCAGAATCCCGTAATCTGACTCAACGCGAACTTGCTGACCTGTTTTTCGACTTTGAGAATAAGATCAATCATGGGATGAGTCGCAGTGAAGCTTTGCAGGCGACAGTCACCGGCCGGCTCGGAACCGGTGACTCAGTTCAACTTGAAAATGAAAGTATTAAAATCAATACAGATGATCTAAAGTGTGCAAATCTTTTTTCTACTGTAGAAGAAATCATATCATCGCCGTTGATGCCGTCGGATGCTGTGGAGACGGAAAATGTGTTTCTCGCTACATTCCAGGATATGGTGCTTGATTTTCACCGCCGTGGCGGCGGTGATATCGTGTCGTTTCTAAACTGGTGGAATACGCAGGGAAGTAAGGTAAAGGTTCGCCTTCCGGCTGATGACGCTGCGATAAGAATGATGACTATTCATAAGTCCAAGGGCTTGGAATTCAAATGCGTCCATATACCTTTCGCCAGTTGGAGCCTGTTCGATCCAAAGGATTCGCAATGGTTTGAAATAAAGGGAATACCCGGGCTTGACAATGAGGATACGCCTGTTATATTTCCGTTGCGGCCTCAGAAGTATATGGAATCCACTGCGTTGAAAGGTACTTATGAAAAGCTTAGGCGCGAGGCTGTGCTTGACGAACTTAATGTCGCATATGTGGGTTTTACGAGAGCTGTTTCCGAATTGATAATCGGTATCGATAAGATTGCTGAAAATTCGTTAGGCAAAGAAGTTGCATCGGTACTTCAACTCTCGGAAGGACAAATTTACGAGACTGGTGAACCTACCGTTCCGGTTGCCAAGGAAAGTGAGCCTGTTCCGGCTCTGGAGAAAAAGATGGCAGTGGATATGCCCCGGTATGAACCTCGACCGCGTCCCGACCTATGGTCGCACACAGTGCTTGAAAACGAAGAATCTATTTCGGATCAACGAAAGCGTGGTCTGAGCTATCACGGCATGCTGTCGCGTATCCGCAGACTTTCGGATATCGATTATGCGGCTCAAAGATGTGTGTCGGAAGGATCCCTTACTTCGGAAGAAGCTGCTGAACATGCCGCTAAACTCACTAAAATGATCATGTCTCATGGACTTGAGCGATGGTTTGAAGGCTATCAAAAAGTTATGTGCGAAAGGCAAATGATTGATGCTGATGGTAATGAACACCGCCCGGATCGGGTTGTGTGGTTGCCTGACGAAAGTGTTGAAGTTATCGATTATAAGACAGGTGAGGAAAAAGACAGCACTTATCGCCGCCAGGTTCGTAGATATATGTCTTATCTCCGGGGAATAGGGTATAGCAAAGTGCGGGGATACTTATGGTATATAGATACCGATAGGGTTACGGAAGTGAGATAGGGATACAAAAAAAGGGCAAGCTTACTACATCGCACCGCTCAACCCGGGCCCGCTGCTTCGATCATGACCTGACGGATTACGCGGGGAGCTGGTCGTGTAGGACTTACCCGGCTGCAAAGGTAGATATTATTTTTGAATTGACAAGCATTGCATCGAAAAAAATTGTATCTTTGCAATCATGACGACTTCACGACGAAGATTGATATTACTGTCATTTATAGGTCTGGCACTATTGTCAGGGCTGTTAACAGTAATAGTAACAGGCGTTTGGCGGGAAGCGCTACCGGCGCCGGATATTTCAGGATATCCGGTCAAAGGGATAGATGTATCGTCTCATAATGGTGAAATCAACTTCGACAAAGTTGTTGCCGATAGCATAAGTTTTGTATATATAAAGGCGACTGAAGGTGTAAGTTTTCGTGATAAGCGCTTTCATGAAAACTATTATGCAGCAAAAAATGCCGGATTGAAGGTCGGTGCCTATCACTTTTACCGGTTTGATTGTCCTGCCGATATGCAGGCTGTGAATCTGTTGCAGATGATTAGAGGTAAGGAATTCGATTTGCCTCTGGTAATTGATGTGGAAGAATGGACTAATCCGGATGACATTTCTGACAGACTTGTGACTGACGGCGTTTCACGAATGATTGATTATCTTAAATCCAGAGGATATCCGGTGGCACTTTACTGTAATAAGAATGACCACGAACGTTTTCTGTCGCGCCGCTTTCCGAATATTCCGTTATGGATATGCTCATTTGTGGAGCCATCTCCCGATTATTCGTGGACATTTCTTCAGTATACTCATCATGGTTCGGTAGATGGAGTGCGGGGATCCGTGGATAAAAACGTTTATGTAGGCTCGGATAGTGTGTGGCAATCAGCAGTAAATCAATGGCTATTTAGAGCGTTCTAAATTTTTCGCAAAAAAAACAACAGAAAAATTTGGTAGGTTTAAAAAATGGTCTTAACTTTGCAGTGCAAATCGCAAGAGGCAAGGGCGCTTAGCTCAGCTGGTTCAGAGCATCTGCCTTACAAGCAGAGGGTCGGGGG
>CAZKSF010000088.1:0-9049 GCA_964555405.1 uncultured Bacteroides sp. | reverse complement strand
CTACATTATTACGGATGTATTCGCCAATATTGTTTCCGTCTTTACACCCACGTATCATATGATCGTGGTAACGCGCATGCCATCCAAATTCCACTCCTATAGATTTTGCATATTTTGTTACAGATCCCTTGAAAGAGGATATGTATTTGCTTAATATGGGTACATGTCTCTGGGAGGTCTGATTGGCTCTTAATGAGGGATTGGGTGAGCGTTGTTCAAAACCATTTGAGATACCGGATTGGTCTATCGAAACTATCATATGTATGTGATTTGGCATTATCACATACATAGGAATGCTGATTTTCGGACACATATCTGTACATCTCAACATCATGTCTTCCACAAAGAAGCCTATTGCAGATTTCATCATTTTTGAATTCAATATTTCACCGAAATAGTGTTTTTTATCCTTTGTACAGATTGTAACAAAGTATTCTCCATTATCATAGTCTAGAAAGCGAGCTCTCGGAGATTTTCTATATTGATTCATTTCTGCAAAATTAATTGGAAAATGCAAATATATGAAGTTTTTTATTAAAACCCTCCTGTATATTATTCATTTTATTTCCCATTATTTTTCCAACCCTCTGTACGGACATGCCTTAGGCATGTTATATTTGCATCCGATATTCGTACGGACATGCCTCCGGCATGTTATATTTGCTTCCGATGGGAAACCTAACATCGCAAAGCGATGTCCCTACAATTAATTGATTTTCAGTAACTTGTAGGGGCGCGAAATTTCGCGCCCACATCCACATTCCATCATCAACACCATCCACATCATTTTCCCCAGCCCGAACCAAAAAAGAGGCTGCGCCTATTTTGACACAGCCTCTCTTTTATTGGTTCGGAAAAAACGAAATTAAAGTTTTTTCAACATGATTCGTTTACCGTCAGCCTGAACCGCATACAGACTGCAGTTGTCGATAGACACAGCCTGCGGTATATCGAAGCTGAGGAAATTGGAGAAGAACATCAATTTACCGTTTTCATCTCCCTTACGTACTTCAATTGCAACAGCATTTTCTGCACCGGTAACAGTCACACTGCGACCCGATACGGTTGCCTTAGCGTTGTCACCAACCTTAAGATTACCGGTATAGGTAGTGTAATAACCGAGATCACCGACCTGAGAATAACGATAATCGTTGGAAGGGAATTCCGATGATTTACGGTCCTCGATATACTGAAGTGCATGAGCCGGCTTGGGATACTGCGCCATAAATGCCTTCGCTTCAGCAATCATATCTTCAGTTACAACGTAGCGGAATGTACCGTACTGTTCGAGATTAGTATTCACAGGTTCGAAGAAGCCCCACATATCGAAGAAATCCGTCAGGTTAGCGCCAGCCGCCTTGCTCGCCATTTTGGCAAATTCGAGTTGCTTGCGACCCGGATCACTACCTTCGTCAAGGCCAACTTCACGCATCAGGCGGAACAGTTCAGGCCAGAAATCAGGCTTGACACCGCAACGGTGATAATAATTCCACAGCTGCCAGTTCATACGCATGTGAGTCTCGGTATCCTCGTTCATATGAGTGGGATCGCCCATGTTGCTCCAGTTCTGACCGTTTACATAACGGGCTGTAGCCACTGCTTCAAGACCGCGACCTCTCGACTTGTATTTGCCCAACTTGTATATGATATAGTTGGAGAAGAGGTTATTGGACGACTCGGTTGCCGAAGCCCAGTTGATAGCCTTCTGGTGGATATGACCGATCTCATGTGCAGGACCCCAGGCATTATCCTCGGCTGCCATCACATTTTCATATAACAGGATGTTGTTGAGATATGTGTAAACAAACGCACAACGGTAGTCGCTTGCCCACATGTACGATCCTTCGGGTGAAATAGCGAAAATGTGGTTATTGAACTGCGACGGGCGGACATCCTCTATGCCCATGAGTTCCTGCTGCCACCCGATAATCTCATCCCACAGATTGATTGCGGAAAGAATTTTCGGAGTAAGTTTGTCGCGATGGAAATAGAACATGATTCTATCGCCTTTCACGCAGAAATACTTGTGAGTGGCTTTCGCACGAAGCTGTGCATATTTTTCGTCAGTCTTATGTTCCTTCAGATCGAAGAATCCGGTTACATTACCGCTTCCCAGTGGGATGTGTATCTTTATCGGCTGAGCATCGGGTGACGTAATATCAGTGTTGTACATCACGAACAGCTGACCTTGTTCTTTCATCTTAAGCTTATTGATACCCGGGCGAAGGAAGTACGATACACCTGCAGCCTGAGTCTGGCGGTAACCGCCGGCATCTTCCTCCCAGATGCTCTGGAGAGCGACGGTCTGTCCGTGTGTATCACCCACACAAACCACGATTTCATCGCCGGCATTAACAGAAATACCGGTGGGATTGTCGAGGTCGGAATAAATCTTGGTCATCAGACGCGATGCCCACTCCGTATTCTTGCTGTACGGTTCATATGAGCGGATACGGAAATCCTTTTCATAATCGTCGTAAGTGCCTGCTTTGAGAGCGCGAGCCACGCGTGAGAAATATTCATCAAGATTTTCTATCATTTCGTCGGTCACACCCTGACGGAGTTCCGAACAGGTCACATCGGTAAATACGGTAAGCAGACGGTCTTCAAGCGGCTTTTCTTTGGCGGATGCGAAGAATTCCATTTCAGCACAGCTTACAAAATTAGCAAGCCCGCTTTGTACTTCAAATTTGATTGCGGTAGGTTTGAGACCACCCGGAATATCAATGAGCGAAGGCGTACCTTTCTGACCGAAGTCATAGTCCCCTATCTTAGTATAGTTACGCTGAACATCTGTAGCGACATAGAGTGTAAGTTTGCCAAAATTGCCGTTACCGTTACGGGTATAATAGATAAGATAGTCGATCACATCATTTCCACTGAAATAATATTCGAGTGTAAGCGGAAAGTGAGCCGACTGATTCCACGGGCTATGGAAATGAGTGTCGTAATTGCCATCCATACTCTTGTCGATGTCTTGCCCCGGCTGACATTCCGACGCACGACCTCCGGTAGGAAATACACGGACATCCTCGTCAACTTTCAATGTATTGTCACCTACCTGAGTGATGGTGATAGTTGAAAGCACTGTACCTGTTTTTCCAAGGACGTTGAGGGTCGCAGTACGTTTGGGGGGTTCAAGATTTTCATTGACACGTACAACGATAGCCACTTCAGTGGCACTGATTGATTTTTTACTGGTCGAAAGCCATTTCGTATCACCCTGGTCTACTTTCCAGTCACCGAGTGCAAGATTGGTTTTTGCACTTATCTCTATGACGGCAGAGGAACGGTCGATTTCGATTTTACGGTAGGATTCGCCTACCTCGAATTTTTCCTCCTGCGGTGCCGGTGGTTCTTCAGTGGAAGATTTGCAACCGGACAGTCCAAGAATCAGGAAGATTGCTGACACCAACAGTGTCATTGATTGTCTGATCTGCATGGTTAAGTCGATAATATGTATAGTTCACTAACGTACTACAAGCAATCAGTCGTATGTCAGCGTAACTACTTAAATATTTTTAACTGATAAAGGACTACCGGTTTTCATTAATAGAAAAGCGGTAGTCCTTCAAATATTGGATCTATCTTATATCGATCTTAGATCAATCGATAGTGTACATACGGAACTCGGTCATTACGAAGAATGCGTTTCCGTTCCAGCTCTGAGTATTTTCGATACGGAATACACTCTGCGGTTGGTCGAAATAGATCGGTGCGAGAATATTTACTTCACCGCTGCCACCGTTAAGACCATCGGTATCCCATGCATAAGCCTTAAACAGTGTAAGGTTATCATCGTTTGTACCGGTGTAGAGATTGAACCATGCCGGAGTGTTGGTCGATCCGCTGATACGGTTCCAGTATTCGATCTGTACTGTGCTGTAAGTATCAGGCAGACTTACCTCAAGCCAGTGTTTACCGCTAACAGATACTGACCAGCAAGAGTGGAAGAATGTGGTCGGATCGCCGTCAAGAAGGTTAGCGAGCGAACCTTCAGAAGGCTCGAGAGCGTTAGTCGAGAGCATACCTTCGGTGATGGTGATACGGCGCTTAACCGGAGCCATCAGAGTGCTTGTAGCATCGTTGATTTCAATACCCGGTACATCGCAGCTCACGAGCTTCACAGGAACAACGTCAGTGTACTTGAGCATCTTCGGATTGACATCAAACGATACTGTGAGAGTCGACTGACCCTTCGGCATAGTATAAGTGTCATTCAGATTTGAAATGGCAGATTCATCTACTACAGTATATTCAGTGTCGTTAGCTTCGTTATAAGCTGTAACATATTCCGGATCAAGTTCGAGCGTGAAGGTAATATCCCACAGGTTTTCGATCGGCAGATTCACATCAAAGCTCATCGTATTACCGTTGCGGGTAATTTCTGCGAGACCCGAGTTCTCCATTGCGAGCGAAGGAACTACGTAAGAAGGGAGAATAAATGTCTCGTAGCTTTCAGCGTTTATCGATGCATCATTGCTTTCGAGCACCACAGGAAGTGCGGGCTGATAAAGCGAACCATCGTAAGTCTCCATATATGTGCCGAATGCAGCAGCCTCGATGTAGACATTTACGATTTTGTATGATTCGTCAGTACCGAATTCCACTTCAAGAGAATTTGTCTTACCGTCTGCCGAGAACGAATAGCAGTTTTCCGGAAGCATGGTGTAGGGACGACCCGATTCTTTCAGATAATCGCTGAACTCCTCGTTAGTCATGACACGGAGAGTGGCTTTAGCCTTTGAATCGGAAATCACACCACCTTTCAGAACTGTCATCTGGAAGGCTCTCTTGGTGTCGGTTGAGTAAACCGTCAAATCACTTGCTCCCGCATCCTTGATCATGAGCACCTTATCATACTCCGCAGGATAGATGTCGTAGTCGTTGGAGCACGACGCGCCTGCGAGCAGAAGGGCTGTCATAGCGGAAGCTATATATAAGTTCTTCATATAGAATCTTTTCTTTAAATATAGGGTAATTGATTAGAAGCCGGGGTTCTGCACCAGCTGAGGATTGGCGTATACGTCACCGTACTGGATGGGATAGAGATACAGCTTATTGCCCCATGTGTAGTTATAAGGTACACGACCCGGAGTATTGAATTCCTCAAATGTAGGATTCTCCTTGCTAACAGCATTGAGGCTGAGACGCTTGCCGAGACCAAGATACTTTTCACCTTCAACCCAGCGACGGATATCGAAGAAACGTTTGCCTTCGGCGAAGAATTCGATCGCGCGTTCGTTGCGTACCCAGTCCATAATTGTCATCTTATCGGTGATCATTTCTTTTGTCAAGGGCTGTGCGCCTGCGCGTTCACGGATTACATTGACATCGGCGATTGCCTTGTCAACATCACCGAGAGCCGCATAACATTCAGCACGGTTGAGATACATTTCGGCAAGACGGATCACCATACATGAAGGTGATACGTATCCGACGTATGCGTTGTTCTTAGAAATCTGCATTGTCGGGGGCATGTACTTCTGGGTGAAGAAGCCGGTGATGGAGTTGTCGCGGGTCGATGCCTTGAAGCCCTGTGCATCCTTGCTGAGCATGTTGATGCGCATCGGCTGACCGTCAGCGATCTGCATACTGTAATCACCACCGTCAAAAGCTATCCAGGCATAGAAACGGGGTTCGCGTGAAGTACAGAGGTTAATGATGCGTTCGCGCCCGGCGCCGTCTCCTCCGAGACCTGCCGACTGATACCAGCTATCTTCCGGATAGAAGTTGGGATCGGTTTCGGGAGTATAGCCGTCGTTGGTGAGGAAACGGAGGACGGCGTTGAGCGTTGGATTAAAGCCTGAGTAACCGGAAAGCTGAGTACCGTTGTTAAGAGTCATAATCTGTTTCGGGAATGAAGCAAACCACATAGTGGTAAGACCTTCGCTCTGTGAAACCATGATACCCTCACGGTTACCTTCGTTCTCACATGCATAATGGAGATAGCGCATGCGGAGCACTGCCTTCTTGAATTCGTCGGTTGCGCCACCGGGGATATAAAGGTCGTTGAGGCTGATATTAGCCTGAGTATACTGGTCACCTTTATAGATAGCGCGTTCGCCCTGATTTTCAGCCCAATTGATAGCTTCATTGGCAGCGGTGAGTGCACGGTCCCATTTTGTCTTGTCATAAGAGTGGCTTACAAGCTCAAGACCATAACCGGGGGTTTCCCAAACAGTATTCTTGAAGTTAGGATAAGGGAACTCACCGTTATAAAGAGGTGAAGCCGCGATGAGACGGAGATTGGCAATGACAGCCTTACAGATTGTCGAGGTCATACGACCCATATATGCAACATCACGTACGGCAGGAAGCTCTTTGGCAGCTTCTTCAAGCTGATTGCAGATCCAGTCGATACAATAGTCGATATGATAACGACCCGGGAATTCCGACTGCGGAGCGGTAAGCGGCAGACGTGTCTCGAGCAATACGATAGGTCCGTAGCGACGGAGAATGTTATAGTGATAATATGCAGCGAGAGCCTTTGCCTCTGCGCGCCATTCACGATCCTCATCGGCAGTAATGAGACCACGTCCGAGCGGGTCGTTCTTATCAAGTTCCTCAAGGAACATAAGGCACTGACCGATACCGTTATAGTTGTGCCCCCAGAAGTCAGACACATTCTGTGCCGAGATAGTATTCTGAAGAATCTTACCTGACTGTCCGTCATTTGCCCATGCATCGGGGTTCAGGATATCGTCAGCTGTGGTATTGATCTCTGCCAGATAGTTACCGTAAGGAAGGTCACCTACATTCGGGTTGCGTGAAAACGCATAGCAGCTGTAAAGGAAGCCGAGAACACCCTGGTGAGTCTCCATTGCATCCTTGAGCTCAACCTGTTCCGGCGGAACCACATCGAGATAATCGCACGACGGTGTAGCGAGTAAACCAGCTGCGAACACCGACAATGCTATTTTCGTGAAAATATTTTTAGTTTTCATTTGTTTTGAATTGAGAAGATGATTAGAGGTTGAATTGAACGCCTACGTTAACACTCTTCTGTAGAGGATATGAATACCAGCTCTTGAGCTCCGGATCCCAGAACTTGAATGAAGTGAAATTGACGAGGTTGACACCCGACACATATACACGTCCGAGCGGGAATGACCAACCGATCTCGATGTTGCGGAGACGGAGGAAATCACCGTTGCGCATCCAGTAAGTAGATGCTACAGTGTTGTTTGCAACCTGTGCCGACTGGATACCCATAAGAGGATATTCCGCATCGAAGTTACCCTTCTCGGGATCGAAAGCATTTTCAGCCACCCAAGTCAGGACGTTACGCGGTGTTGTGCCGCTACCCGGCTGGAACGGAGCGATGTTGTTGCTTACGCCGTTCATCATGGCACCTGAGAGGAGGATTCTGCGTTTTGCCGAACCGGTGAAGAAGAAACCGAAGTCGAAGCTACGCCAGTTGATGGTAGCGCCGAAACCGTACTGGAGCGCGGGAACTGTACCATACTGAGAAATCATGGTCTGGTCATCCTGATTGATCTGACCGTCACCATTGAGGTCGCGATATTTGATATCACCTACCATAACTGTTGAACCGAGGTTCTGAACCGGGCTGTTGTCGATTTCTTCCTGGCTGCGGAAGAGACCTTCAGCTATATAACCACGGGTGTGGTTGAGAGGAAGACCGGTTTGACGCTGCCACTTGTAACGGTAGTTAAGCTCATCGGCATCAATGAGTTTGTTACGGTTGTAAGTGAAGTTACCAGTGAAGCTGATTGAAGTTTCGCTGTTGAGATTCTTGTTGTAAGTAACGCTACCTTCGAAACCGCGGTTTTCGGCACGACCTACCTCAGCATAAGGCATCATATCGCCGTAGCCGAGCATCGACGGCCATGATTGACGCTTCATGAACATGTCGTAACGCTTGTCGATGAAGTAGTCGAGTGTAACAGCGAGATCGTCCCAGAAGCGGAGATCAACACCGATATCAGTTTTCTTCACCTTTTCCCATGTGATGTCGCGGCTACCGTAATAAACCACCTGCGGACCACCGAGAGATGCACCCCAGCCTGCGCTACCGCCGGCACCGGGATACCACTTAAGACCGTCGATCACACCACCGGTAAGCTGGTCGAAGAAGAGGAAGTATGCGCCGTTAGGTTCGGCAAGGTCATCGGAACCTACAAGACCGTAAGAACCGCGGATCTTGAAGTGGGTGATGACATTTTCGAGCGGATGCCAGAACTCTTCGTTGCTGACAACCCAACCGAGAGATCCTGCGGGGAAGAAGCCGAAGCGCTTGCCTTTTGCGAGACGTTCGGTACCGTTGTAACCGAAGTTGAACTCGGCAAGATAACGGTGGCAGAAGTCGTAAGTCACACGACCCGAAATACCCTGGTTACGGTTGGGAAGAATTTTGTTCTTGCGATACTCGCGCATACGGTAGAGTACCATAGCGGTGATATCGTGTTTGCCATCGAATACGCGGCTGTAGTTGAAGTTAGCCTGAAGTTCGAAAGTATTGTCACCGGTATTATACAAGTCACTTTCCGAAATGTAATTGGTACCGTCGGCAAGTTTCTGAAGCGGGAAGATAGGATTGGTCCAGTCTTCTTCACCTGCATTTGCCGCAGCCTTATATTTGTACGGGGTGATCGAGCGGTTGTAGTATTTCTGATTCCAGTTCTTGAAGTTAACCCATGCCTGGAATTTAAGACCCTTGGTAACCATGTCGAGATCCTGATTGACTTTGATCACGGTGTTCATGGTGTTCTCGTTTGACTGATAGTATGATGTATTCATCATCGCATACGGGTTGTTTACGAAGTATGTCGATGTATAGTCGAGCGAACCGTAAAGGATCTGGTCATATCCTTCGCGTGCGGGGAATTTTACAGGGAAGAGAACCGGGTTATAGTCCTGAACATAGTGGAACAATGTCTCGGCGCCTACATTCGGGCGTACATTCTGACGGATCTGCGCGTTAAGGTTCATCGACACAGTAGTGGTGGGGGTCAGCTTGTAAGAGATGTTGTTCTGGAATGTATAGTTGTAGTTCTGGATATTGTTGTTCCAGGAATACAGTTTT
>CAZKSF010000087.1:5761-9426 GCA_964555405.1 uncultured Bacteroides sp. | reverse complement strand
TGCGAGAAGCCTCCAACAGAAGGACGGTAACAGATACAGATTCCTACGCTTTTTTCGTAACTAGTAAATTTACCCCGACGAGAGGAAGACCAAGGGCCATATAATATATGGATAGCTGTGTACATACCGCGAAACTAGATAATGGGACTTATGTAGGCGTAAGTGTAGTAAAAATCACTTCGATACCTCATTTGTCAATACTAACAAATGAGATTCCTTGGCAAGAAGCTAATACCCGTATCAATGAGCAATATAAGGATGATATGCGGAATTTGCTGTATGAAATATGGCAACATTATCGAATTCGATTGATTGACAATAAGAGTGACCAAAATGATTCAATCGAGTTACTCTGGCTTACTTCTCCGGTGGAAAACCAACCATACCGAGCCAATATTGACCTTTACCTTATAATACGATGCAGTCAACAGAAAGACGACAAAGCTAGTTCCGTGACGAAAGCTTTTTTGAATTTATGTGAGTCTTCCCTATCGCTATCAAAATATACTTTTGAGAGCGTGGATTATTCTGAAATCATAGCTTCTCTTTCGCCAGTAAATTGCAACGCCCCGCATTCCATAGTTAAAGCTGAGCGAGTTGATGTTATCAATACTTCGGTATTGCAGGCAGCGTATACAGTAGATACAATCAAACCAACTAAATATGATTTAAGCCTTATCATAAACACCCTACTTAATCACCCTGATTGTGCTATCTCGTTTCAAGTATTGCCTACATTCTTCTCTCAAGAAGAGACCGGCGAGATTCTTTCAAAAGCTCAGACACTGTCAATGCTTACAAATGGAATAAACATTCAAGGCGTAGGTAATGTAAAAGTTGAAACAGCTAAAAGGGCATGTGAAACATACAATTATTATGCTGAAAACAGTGACCAACCATTATTTGTGACAAATATTATAGTCTATGGAAAGACAGAATCTAATATTGAGATTTGTGCTAAATTGCTAGGTCAGATAAATGCCGGACAAGAAATATCATCTACATTTGATATCAGAACTATACCTGCGATTGAAATGGCCAAAGATTTTCCTATACTTCCATGGAAAGTATATGATTATCTTCTCCATAATGAACGTAACACTATGATATGGAATTCGGGATATGTTTCCCAGACATATGCAAGAATGCCGTTCCTTATGACAGGATCTGAGATTTCGGAATTTTTCCGGTTACCAATAGCCAATGAACGCATCGGTGCAGGATTTAGGGTCAACGAATCCGGTACATCAAGCAAAACTTATGCCAAAGGAGTACTCAACACCTGCGATTTACCATTTGGAAAGTTGAAGAGTTCTGCAAAAGGAGATTTGATCGGTATGCAGCTTAACGATTTGTCCAAGCATATGTTAATAGTCGGGACGCCGGGATCTGGCAAAACGAACTTCTCCGTGGGATTGTTACGTACCCTCTGGCTTAAATACAATATACCTTTCTTGGTTATTGAGCCTGCAAAGAACGAATATCGGGCTCTTATTCAGAATATTCCGGAATTACAGGTTTTCACACCCGGTAAGGATGATATTTCACCTTTTATATTCAATCCATTCATTCCGCCAGAGAAAGTCAAACTACAAGCATACAAGTCTACTCTTAAAACTGCTTTTGCAGCCGGAGTGACAATGACTTCACCTCTTGACAAAATTTTTGAAGATACAGTTGACAACTGCTATAGTGAACATCGGTGGCTTAACTCGTATACGAAAGATGACAAGGGACAGCCATTTAATATAAGCGATTTTATTCAATGTTTCAAGAAAACATTCGGTGCTATTGGTTATACAGGAGATTCTGCTAATATCGGTCGTGCTGGTCTTGTAAGATTACAGGGTCTCGTAAAGTTATTTGACAATTATCACTCAATTCCTGTAAAAGACCTCCTCTCAAGGCCGACGGTGATTGAACTAGCCGCGATAGAAAACAGCGATGAGAAAGCTCTTTACATAGCACTAATTCTTCTCTCTATACTTGCATACGTCAATGCCAATTATGTTGGAGAAGGTAATAAGCTCAACAATTTTATTCTCGTCGAAGAGGCACATGTTCTTTTGGACTCAGAGAGCCATGGAGGTGAAGGTGCAGCCAATCCTGCCGCTATCGCCCAGGGTCTCGTAAAGCGAATGCTCGCTGAGATTCGGTCGTATGGAGTAAGTGTGGCTATCGCTGACCAGTCACCGCGCAAAGTAGGTATCGACATAGTAGCTCTCACCGATGTCAAACTGGCATTCCGACTTGTTGAAAGCACTGACAGGCAGATTCTCGCTGATAGTGCAAGTATGACTGAGCAACAACAGTCAAGGCTGGCGAAGTTGCGCCCAGGTGAAGCATTTCTTTTCTTCAACAAAATGATGGAGCCAGAGGAAATCGTCACTCCTGAAAACAGAGAATCCGCCGGCTTCAGGGTTTCGCTATCTGATACGGATATAGCCGAACTGTCGACCTACTGGAAGAACCGGCCCTCTCTGATGAGACCTTACCCTGAGTGTGAAAAGAAAGTGCTGAGAGCCGGAAAAGTCGTGGCCCTGGCCGACTACCCGTGCAAGTCTTCGTGCTGTCATTCTATCCGTATGCTTGCTTCAGAAATCGCCAAACGCATAGTAAACTCATACAGCAAGAATCTTACTAACGAGGAAATCAGAGCTGATGTGAAGAGTAAGAACTGGCGGACTCTAATAGCATCACACCTTAACGGTGAGGCAATCACACAACGGTTGGAAGACTGTGTATGGGTGCATCTGCGTCGATTGCTGAGATTCCGTTCCGCTTCTGCTAAATCATCTTCGGTAATGAAGATATAATACCATCCTTTCAATATGCCCTTAATAATCCAGCAAAAGATTGTGTGAAATGATTGAATTCAACGAAACCCCTGAACACTTCGAGTCTTATACCGAATATAATCAGCTTGATTACGATGAAGCAACCGAGCTACAGGATGAGGATGTGAAAAGCTCGGACTATCCATCCTTACAACCAGAAGGAAACAACGAGATATCAGATATTGAATATCAATATGAGCAGGCAAAGCTAAGTATCGAAATATCAAGAACAAGAGAGGAACAGGATTACTGGATAAAGCGCGCCGACGAATTGTGGCAAGAGAGAGACATCGCGTCAGCTGAATTAAGCCAGAAAATCGCAATGAAAAAATAAGGAAATAAAAACAAAGCAAGGATATGAGTGAATTTGATGAAGATATAGGTTCTCAGGATTTTGATGACATCGCAACAGATAGTGTCGATTTCACTGAATCTGATGAGCTACAAAGCGTTGATGAGTCATTTGAGTTTCAGGAAGAAGCCGGATCATCGGTTTCTGAAGTGAGTGAGCAGACTGATTTGGATGCAGCTGACATTCAACCTGGGGCAGAAGATTGGACTGACAGCGGCGATATGTCAGATAACTATGGCTTTAATGCTGGTGAGTATCAGGAAGAAGCTGAGCCGTCAATTTCAGAATTGAGGGAGCAGGCTGAAAGGGAAGCTATAGAAGCACAACAAGAAGCCGAGGAATGGGCTGACAGCAACAATTTTGACACTTGGAGTGACGGTACACCCCGTCTGGACGGAGATATGTCTGACGAGTCTGACTTTGATGCCGATGAGTTACAGAATGAATCCGAGATGTCAATTTCAGAATTAAGGGAG
>CAZKSF010000087.1:0-5661 GCA_964555405.1 uncultured Bacteroides sp. | reverse complement strand
CAGGCTGAAAGGGAAGCTGCAGAAGCACAACAAGAAGCCGAGGAATGGGCTGACAGCAACAATCTTGACACTTGGAGTGACGGCACACCCCGGCTGGACGGAGATGTGTCTGCCGAATCTGACTTTGATGCCGATGAATTACAGAATGAATGCGAGATGTCAATTTCAGAATTAAGGGAGCAGGCTGAAAGGGAAGCTGCAGAAGCACAACAAGAAGCCGAGGAATGGGCTGACAATGGCGACGCAAACAGATGGTGCGATGGTTCTATCAGAGAAGGTCATGAGGACGATCTGTACGACCGCTCTACAAATCAGCTTTAATAGACTGACAGCATCAGTAACCGGAACAACAGGTGGCAAATCAGAAAAGATATAATAATCATTTTATAAGCAGATTCAATATGTTCAAATGGCTCACAGGTAATAAACCGATTATGGAAGTGCTTATGCGCGATCCATCTGCAACTGAAACTATCATTTGGCAACACCCGTCAACAGAATTCAATACCAATTCAAGAGTAAACCTTGGTTTGAATGAGGTGGCCGTTTTTTACGATATGTATTCAGGCAATTATGAGATATTAAACAAATCCACAGACTTAAAAACAAACAATATACCGGTTTTAAGCAGAATTCCTACGGCAATAACAGGAGGTGTCAGTAAATATCAGTGCAGGGTATATTTCATACGCACAGCCATAAGTGAAAACTTGCTATGGGGTACCCCGAAACCTCTAGGCCCGTTCTACGACGGCATACACAAAGGTATGACATATTCCTTTGTGATGAACGGAATATATACCTTCCAAGTAGTAGATGTCCACAAACTGTTACAGTTTGTGGACTCTGATAAATCCATTGACTTCACATCATTTGAAGAAAACCGTGTTCTCGGTATACTTACCTCACAGATTTATAAACTCGTAACAAAGGTTATTCAAACTATGAATCTTGACTTTATCTTGTCACGCGAGTTTATTCTCAACTGTAGTGATGCTTTGAAGAGTTCACTGCAAACAGAGGTTCTGGATAATATGGGTATGCGCATCTGTAATTTTGAAATCAATGATGTCTCTCTTCCTGACGATTCTGATGATTCATATAAACGTGCACTCGCTTCTATGACCGATGAATCAGCTATGGTACAGGGGCTTGGGATACAGGGTATTCAAAACTATATATTGACTCATGGCGTGAGAGTGGCCGAATTATCAGCCGCAAATAGCGGAGCGGGCGGCGCAATGACCGGGATAGGCATTGGCGCAGGAGTAGGTGCAGGAATAGGTGGACAGCTTGGAAATATGATAAATAGCGTGATGAGTTCTGTTCAACCACAAACTATGCCCACAGCATCTTTTAGCTCTCAGCCCTCAAATATACCGGGTGTGTCTCCTTTATCAAATCCCGTTAATCCCCAATCAGCCCAATCCGCCCAATCCGCTACTATCGATCAGGATAGGCTTATTAAGTTAAAACAGCTATTCGATTTGGGCATTATAACCCAATCACAATACGACCAGAAAGTGTCAGAAATACTTAAATCCATCTAAAATATGATACGTTTAATAATATTTCTGATAATTATAGCAGTATTCAATACTGTGTTCTTTCTGTTAAACACAGATGGGGACCTTTCTCAGAGCCAGTGGGTGACATACGGTTTTATCAATTGCGGTATAGTATTTCCTTTTATCGTTAGTATAATTCCAGTGAATAAGCCGGAGATTAAGGCAAGCATGATTTCATCAGCGGTTGTGTATGGTGTGTTGGAATTGGTTGCAGGTATAATATTGTTAGCATACAAAGTTGAATATTTGGTTTGGCCTTTTATTAGCCAGATTATTATGTTGGCTATCGCACTTATAATATGTCTCAGTATTTACACTATCGACAAAAGAAAAAATCTATAAGGAAATGTCTCGGGAAATATTGACAAAATGTCCTAACTGCGGATTGCCTTTGGCTGCAGAGCATCGCAAGGGAAACTTAATGCGATGCCCTGCATGCAAAACAATATTCGAAATCAAACTTAAGTCATCACAAAGTCTCGGTAAATGTCCCCATGGCTGCGGCGAGACACTTAGAATTGATGACTATGTAGACGATGTGAGACTACTATGTGTGCATTGTCGTGGTTATTCAATTGCTCGCACAGCAACGGCTAATATACCTTGGTCTCCTACACAGGAAGAGCCTCCGGTGCTGTATAAATATCTCGGAAAATGTCCGAATTGCAGTGAGCCGATTGGGGATTCGGATAGAGATGAAGCAGATAATCTGGCTTGTCCTAACTGCAATACACTGTTAGTAGCGCGTTCAGAGTGCCATATATCGGAGAAAATAGGTGATTGCCCTATTTGCGGTGAACCCTTGGGTAAAGGCGATATCGGAATTGAAGATAAATGCTACTGCGAGAATTGCAAACAAGTTGTCATCCTTAATCACGATACAAGGCAAATTCCGGAAGGGAATCTTTATGCGCTTCCTGACTTGACGGCAGATGAGTTCAAATACAAGTGCTTTGAGTTGCTATTTGACAACGCTCCTGCCGATATAGCCTCGCAATTGGAAATACAGCAAATAAAACTCTCATTTGAACCTGTCACCAAGGATAACATTAGTATTGAAGACGATGCACGAACATTTAAATTCTCTAAATGCGATCAAGCGTCAGTATGCAATAAATTTGGAAGTAAAGTGGAATTTCCTACGTCTATAGCTACTTCTACCGGTGTAGATACGGGATGCTTTCTGCCAAAATATGAACTTACATACAAATATAGAGGGCAAGAACGTAGTTTCCAAATGAAGGAAGGTGATAAGGTAGTGACAAGGAATCTTCCTAAAAGCAAAAGATTAACAGGAAATGATTGGATAACATGTGGAGAACGTTCCTTAATATTGATGGGGATTTTCATTGCAGCCTTAGTCTGGTGGTGGAATTCGTCACACGGCTTTTTTAACGGTCTATGGAACTTGATTATTGCTGGCATTTTCTTTGTCATTATAACTTTCATTGTTGTCGGCCCAATGCTCGAAGCAATCAATTATCATATGAGTTCTCATTGCCAGAATCGTAAAGTAAAGGAGTTCTTGTGTTACCACGGTTTGGATTATAGAGCCCGGAATAAGCAAAATAAAAATTGATTATGCCAGAAATATTGTTAAATAGTAAATGCCCCAATTGCGGAAGTACTTTTGATCCTGATTGGATATTCGGTAATCTGCGTATGTGTCGGGCATGCAAACAGTGGAGTGTAGCTCTCACTAATAATACATTTAATGAGAATGTAATGTTCCGAATTATTCATTTTGAGGTTGATTCGGAACAGATAATGAAAGATCTAAATGACTTTCTCAGTGAAGAATGTTCGTTAGAATTTCTTAAGAAAATCAATAATGTCACTATTGAAAAGCTGCTTATCCCCGTGAGAGAAATAAGATTGGATAGAAGTAGAAAAATCATACCTCTAAATTCCAATTATTCCGATATTGTAGATGATCTTATATATAAATCCTCCGATAATATGGCATATAATCCACGCAAGTCGGAGGGTACAGTTTACGACCCTTTTATTCCTCGAGATAAACAGAAACTGTTCTCAGGAGAGGATTTACGTAATAAGGAAATAAAAACTGAGGATATAGATATACCCAAGGGAACGATTGATACTAAATATGGTATATTACGTGATGAGTATTATCGGGTTATATATTTACCTATTTACCGCATTCATCTTGGAGGTATCAACAAAACTTGGGCATGTTATGGTTTGAAAGACGTATATGGTCTCAAATCAGCCAAATCATTCCTTGAGATAGAGAAAAGCAAGGAGACTGAAAAGAACAATAAAAAATCATTGCTACTAACAGCATTCGGAGTAATATTTGCAATTAAGTATGGAGGCGATGCGTGCTCGGCAATTTTTCGCGAACCCGAGTCTTCGATTCTTTCTACTATTCTACTTCCAATAAAAGCACTTTTTATCTTTGTTTTTTGGATAATATTGGGATTAATAATTGGTTACATTATCAGTTATAGTATATTTGATATACCTCTAAAGTTAAAAAAGAAAAAACAATTGTGTAGAATATTCCATATTAATGCACATAAATAATTTGATCACTATGGAAAAAGAAAATATTTATTCTACTTCGCTTGACCATGGTAAAGATGCAGTGTTTTTTGGCAAATGGACAAAGAAGAATGGAACGTTCATACAGCTGAAAAGGGATTCTTGGCATGAAGATACACAATATTGGATTCCTGCTAATATACCTGATAACGGAAATATGCAATGGCAAGTTATTGATGAATTAGTCATGAGTTCCGCTTATAAGAGTTTTGAACTCATAGACCTAACAACGATACTGATGCCCGTAGCCGAAATTGGTAATTTGATAATACTCTTATCAAAGAAATATGCCAATGATAACGATGTGTGTGAATTTATAAACTCAATCGATCTAAAAGGATCCGATATGCTGGGGAACTTTGAATGGCAGAGTGTCAATGAGCAAAACCTCCAACAATATTCATCTATGATTGAGCCTTTAGATCAGCCTTTTAGAGAATTACAGGAAGAGGTGCATTATCGGGGTGGCGATAGCTTAAAACTCGTAAATCAAAAAGTCAATGTGTTTTTCTTACCTGTTACTTTCTTTAAGTTTAAAATCAACAGTCAAATATTCAATTGGGTATACATTGTAGACGATAAGTCAAAATTGAGAGTTGACACTTACCAAACAGACACGGAAACCAGTCATTATATCTATCTGACCAGTAAGTCCTTGCCTCGTAATCCTATAAAAATAGACATTGACAAAATTTTCACCTTGGATGAGAATTCACAGCCGAATTTTGTCGGTTGTATCAGCCAACTTGGTCTTTTTGCTGTTGGAATCGTACTTATAGTCTTTATTTGGCCTAAGCTAAGGGGGGGCATGCTGTTGATATGCATAATTGGAATTGTCCTGCTTTTAAAACTCCTCAATAATCTGATTATTGAAGTTGCAAAACGTTTAGCATATCGTAATCGAGAAAGTAAGAAACAGAAAATAATCGAAAGACGAAAAGACTTCTTGGCCAAAAAGGTTTTGACTGGATAGTAGTTTTGTAACATATCACTATTACTCAAAACTATTATTACTCAAAACTATGCAAAAATCATTAACCATAAGAAAACGATGCAGTAACCCGTGTGGACGAGATATTTAAATGACTGAAAACGCTCATAAAACCTGATTCAATCCTATAAGAACTTACATAAACTGACGGCTGAAATAAGAATTTGATATATTAACGTTAGTTCGACATAAGGAATCAGAATAAAGTCAGTTGATTGTCGGAAACAAACTCCAAAGATATTGAGGGTTTCTTATTAGGGAAGAAACAATAAGCTGCAATAGCACTTTAGTGTTCTATTTGTGCGATATGACTTTAGTCACGAGCTGTATCCAGTTCATAAACAAGAACTCAAAGAGTTGTTTACCGATATACCCCTTGTCGCCATAGAGTTTTCCTTTCACATTCTCAATGAATGCCTCCGAATACAACGGCTCGCGGTCATCAACATTGCCGGGTGTGAACATAAAGTTTAGGATTTCGGACTAATTGCAAAAAAGTAGGCTGGAATGATGATGTGTAACAATCAAAACCAT
>CAZKSF010000086.1:2640-9613 GCA_964555405.1 uncultured Bacteroides sp. | reverse complement strand
CCGGCGCCGCAGCCGAACTGGAGCGCCTCCAGACCCTCCGCTCCACCCCCTCCGTAACCTACCTCCTCCCCGAAGAGATAGTAACCGGGACACCCGCGGAATAAAGCACACCACACATTATATAATATATACTAAACATACGAAACCATATAAAACCAATTTTTAATTTTATGAAGAAAACAAGTCTTTATGGAGCAATGGCACTCAGCCTGCTCTTTACGGCGTGTCAGTCGGACGACATTTCGACCACTGGACCGAACGACATTCCCACCGACGGAGAGCGCACAATCTACGTCAATCTAGCTATTCATACCGGAACTTCTGGTCTCGGCTCACGAGCTGCCCAAGGCGATGGCACTCCTGTATATGATGGAACAAATCCAACCGGTGACGATTTTGATAATGGTACAGCAGCAGAGAATGCAGTAAAAAAAGCCTACTTCGTTTTTTATGATCAGAATGGTGCTGTGGTTGGTGGTGAGCCAATAGAGGTTGATCTTACCAATGCAGTCTGGGATGATAAACTAGCAGATAACACTGTTGACAAGTATTATAAGTCAGTAGTCGGTGTAACGGTCGGTAACGGACAGGAAAACCCGTCTCAGGTTATTTGTTATCTTAATCCACAGGATCCCAGTTCACTTTCTAAATCTCTAAGTGAGATCCAGGATCAGAGGCGAGAGGCACTGACAGCAACAGGTGGCGATTATGGTACATCGTCATACTTCTCTATGTCAAATTCTGTATATTATACCTCGACTGTAGCAGATGCTCCTCAGATTGCAGTTCAGATTGCACCCAATCAGCTTTTCAATACAAGAACGGCTGCTGAGGCTGCTGTAACAGCAGGAAACACCGTTGATATTTATGTTGAACGTTATGCCTCGAAATTGACTTTTACATCAGTAGACCCGACTAAATACGAAACAGTTTCTCGAGCAATTACTGGTTCGGATACAGATGTTGAACTGACTTTTGTTCCTCGTGCTTGGATGCTTAATGCCTCATGTACTAAGAGTTTTGTAGTGAAATCGTTCCGCGAGGAAACCGCTACCGGCGGTATGCTGTCTGATAATTACGGTTATGTTGAGCTTAATGACATCATAAACAAGGACGGTGGCGATTGGAATTGGAATAACTCTGATTACACCCGTTCTTATTGGGGTATGTCACCTGCATATTTCACCGGTGAATATCCTGAAGTGTCAGCTGATGCAGTAAAATTGGATGATGAGGGTAAGTTGAATCAGCATTATTACTCTTACAATGAGTTGATAAAAGTTGTTGGTGAAGATAAAGTAAAAGAATTGAATAAAGGGTTTGAAGTTTCAACCACTAATGGCACTACTGAATATGTGCATGAGACTACTGTAGGCTCAAAGGCATTGGCATCGAAAAATATAGTTGCTGCTTTGCCCTCTATTATTCTTGTTGGCGACTACACTGTTAAGATAGGCTCACAGACACTCACTGATACCGATTTCTATACTTACGGTGTGGTAAGTGCTGACGTAGAAGACCCCAAGGCTGTGGTATATTTCGATGCTGTAACCCTCAATGAAGAAGGAAACAATGCTGATGACGTAAACCTTGGTTTATCTGCTATAACAGGCGGTGAGAGCATTCTTCGTGCCCTTATAAAACAGGCGACAAACATATATAAAGAAGTCGAAGAAGAAGATGCAGAAGGTAATGTAACGTCTAAGTTTGTAAACTATGACATGGAAAACGAGGATGATATCAGAAAACTTGTTGCTATTTTCAAAGTTGCCTATCCCTCTGATAATGTAAAAGGCGGTCTTAAAGTTCCGGAAAGATACCGTACTCTTCAGCTTAGAGATGGTGTTGTAGCCGATCAGCTTACAAATGTATATATTGGAACAACTGAAGGTTATATGAAAATTGCCGGTGCGAGTGCGACTACTCCCGATGAAGGTCAGATTACTCGCCTTACAGCAAATCAGGAGTTGATGAAGACGGTAGGTTTCGCTGCGAAATATAATGCGGGCGCGGCATACTTCAATATTCCTGTGAAGCACTTTGGTTGGTATCGTGCTGCTAACACAAACAAGAATGCTGCTGAGATGAATTGGAGTAAGGTTCGAGTGGGAGATTTCGGTATCGTCCGTAACCATAGTTATAATGTCAGTGTTTCCGAAATTATCGGTCTTGGAACAGGTATCGGAGATCCAAACAATCCTATCGTTCCTCCGGCACAAGAAAACCGTTATTACGTTGCTTATAGTGTCAACATCCTGAAGTGGGCTGTTGTACCGACCCAGAATGTGAAACTGTAAGTCTAAGATAGCGTGGCTTAAGCCACCAGTCCACATTTCTCCGTAAGGAGAATGAGCCGGAGGGAACGTCCTCCTCCGGCTCATTAACTAAAAAAACTGTCATGTTTTTAAAGAATTTCAAAAATAAGTTTATCAGACCTGCCGTTGTAACAGGCTGTCTCGTCGCTTTAACCGGGTGTTCGCTGATCTATGACGATCAGCCCGACTGTCCGGCAAATCTGCGTGTACGGTTTATTTACGACTACAATCTGAATTTTGCTGATGCCTTTCCTCATGATGTGAAGTCGGTAAATGTCTGGGCTTTCAATACCGACGGAGCTCTTGTGTGGAGTGGCGCCGCTTCCGGAGAAGCGTTACGCAGCTATGATTTTGCCTTAGACACGCCTCTTGATGAGGGTACCTACGACTTCGTGTCATGGTGTGGACTGGAAAACAATGATGATTTCAGTCTTGCCACTTACACCCCGAAATCAAAGGAAGAACTTGAGGTAAAACTTAATACAGTAGCGTCTGATGGCAAGAATATCAGTAGCTCTCACCTGCCGGGGTTGTTCCACGGATGTATGTTGCAGCAGACATTTACAATCAATCCGGATGAACCATCCTTAAAAACAGTGACAATTCCTCTAAAAAAAGATACAAACAACATCCGAGTTCTCCTGCAACGTTATAATGGCGATCCACTAGGAGAAGACGAATTTGATGTAACTATCGAAACAGCCGACGCATGGCTGGCATGGAACAATGACCTACTGCCCGATAATCCGATGGTGACCTATGGATGGTGGGGCAAGAGATTCGGCGAGATATCAGTAAAAGACACTCAGAAAAGAGACCGCGTGATATCCGGAATCGTATATGAACTTTCAACCAGCCGACTTATTGCCGATGAAAAAGCAACTCTTACAGTGCGTCGGAAGGCGGACAATCATGCCATAATAGAAGTGCCTATTGTGGAATATTTCCTAATGGTGCAGGGCTATTATGAAAATGAAGATGGAACGCCGCTGACCGATCAGGAATATCTCGACCGGCAGGACGATTATTCCATCATATTCTTTGTTGACGAAAACAACGAATGGTATATCGGTGCCGGCATATACATAAACAGCTGGGCTGTAGTACCACCCCAGAAAGAACATCTTTAATCAAAACTATTCCTGCAAAGTCAAGCCTCAATGAAATACAATATATTAACATTAATATTGGTTTTTCTATTTACCGGATGCTCCATCATGGAGGATTATGATGGATCGTGTCCCGAGCCGGAGGATGATGCCCAGGACTATATCAGCCTCACCTTCCAGTTGTCGTCGCGCGGTTTATCGGCATCGCGTACTGACGATGCCAAGCACGATGAAATAAACAGTGAATGGCCCGAATTTGAAGATCTCATTTATGCAGATGACTTAGCATTCTATATTTACGCTGTCATATCCGAAACCAACCAGCCGCTTCTTATGAAAGTTGACAGCGAAGATTTCAATACTACTACTGATCCCCACACAAGTCTTTCAGGGGGACCGGTTACTTATACCCTAAGGGCATCTCTCCCGCAAAGCGATTTTGAAAGCGTTGTACCTTCAACTGTCAACAATTTCAAGCTCAAAATTGTAGCTTTCGCTAACACCAATAAAGAATACAAAAATCTTGTCTCATCCGATTATAACACATTCAGCAATTTGATTTCTAAAACATCGGATTGGACTTTCAGCATATTCAACAGAATTTATCTAGGTACCGGCGGTATGCGGTCCAATCGAAGAATTCCGATGTTTGGTACCTCCACAATAGATGTAACCCGCGACCAGATATATAAATCCGGTCCAAGTATGCCCATTAATGGTGGCACGATGTATTTTCTCCGGTCTGTTGCAAAAGTCCGGGTAGAGGATAACATCGCCTCTCGCGACGCTAATGGATATCCGGAGATCGAAGTAACAGCTATCCATACGTTGAGAGATGCTCACGTACTGCCGGCTAATGCCACCGTATATGAAAACGGACATCAGGTCGAGACCCCCAATTCATGTGTAGAGAGCGAAACTAACAAGAGAAGGGAGTTTACTCTTGACAAGCAAGGAAATGTGATGTATGGCTACATCCCCGAGCAACCTGTCAACGATGATCTCAAGTTTGAAATCAAGGTTCAGTACAGTTCTAATCCAGCCGACCAAAAGACATTCATAGTGCCTATGAGCAGCTATGACGGCAAACATTTTGACTTCGGCACCAACATCCTTCGCAACCATATCTACACACTTTCGGTCGACAATGTAATCGGAGCGAATGCTGAGGTAAATCTCTCGGTTGTGGAGTGGGATGAAATGGAATATTATCTTGACTATACTTCCATTGTCACTGTCGGAGAAGTCGATGAACCGGGATTTACAAAAGCCGGATTGATGGGTTGGAGTGATTACGAGACGCTTACTAAGACAGAAGAAGGTTACGTAATTGAACTGAAAGCTAACTCAACCACACTGGATGGATATCCTGTATATTCACCTATACGTGGGATCTTTATTATCCAGACACCTGTCGGTGCCAAATGGACTGCAACTCTGCTGCCGATTGAAGGTAATCCTGTCATCTATTTCGATGATTGGGGGATCCATACCCCGACAATCAGCGGTACAGTCGAAGCTTTTGAAAATGAAGATGGAACTATTGAATATTGGCCCGGGTGGTTTTCGATTTCAAGCCACGAGACAGCTCCGAAGGATAAACCTAACGTTGCACGCCTGCAGATTGTGGTAACTCTTGCCAACGGAACGGTTTTAGAGATGCCTTCCAATTTCGGCAATTACATTATAGTTCAGAATCCTCAATAGTCATAACATATTAATTTCCACTCAGATGCTGAGCAAAATATACCGCCTCCTGACAGCTATAACAATATTTGTGACAGCTGTTGCGTGCAATGACCGGATTGAAGTTGACGAAACGCTTCATGAAACCGCCGCGCCGGGAGCTATCACCATAAGCCTTAGAAACACGGAAATGTCGCGTGCGAATAGCTCCGATAAGAATCCTGAAAACATTATTTCCAATCTATATATCGGGCTGTATGCTGATAACGATTTTGGCGCACCTGACGAAAATACTGCAGCGATTTATTGGATAAAGCCGTCCGATTTATCGGAATTGGGATCGCCGGCTCTACCTGACTGGGACTCATATACCGTTACCTTCCCGCTGACGTCAGATCTCACCCGCAAGCTCTTTAACAATGCTGATGGCGCGGAATGTAGTTTTTATGTGATTGCAAACATACCGGAGGATGTGCTTGTTCCCGATAATGCTTCAATTGCAACGATGAAGAGCATTCCTATTGAATCCAACTTCAAGGAGGTGAAAGAGCAAGCATCATTTGTAATGGCGGGAGAGGGTAAAATCAAATATACTGCTCCCAATGCCATAACTGACAAAGGTCTGGCAAAGGGTGAGGCAGACCTGATACGCGCGGCTGCAAAAATCAGCCTCAACATCGGAATTACTGATGTTGAAGTGAAAGATGAGGATGGCAATATTATCCAGACATGGGAACCGGTAACTGATTCTGAAACCAATCCCATGATAGTACTCATTAACAACGGTGTCCAAAATGCCGTAACTGCTCCGGAAGAAAAAGTAGATGGTTTTTTCTTCGAACCGTGGTCTCCTGCAGATCCTGCCGCTTACTACAGCAGTGATCTTGCAGTGGAAAATTCGTTTCGTATTCTGACCTCACAGCCCAAAGGCGCAGACGATCATTACCCGTATAAGATGGATGTGCCTTTCTATAGCTATCCGAATGTGTGGGAAGAATCTCCGGAAGAAACCCATAAAACAACGCTGACTCTTATGGTACCATGGAAGCTGAAAGGTAGCGAGACTCGCCGCAACTATTATTATCAGGTGCCTGTAACCCCGGACTGGATGATCGAGCGTAATTATTCCTATACAATCAATCTAACTGTGGCAATGCTGGGAAGTGAGGGTCCGGAGAATCCTGTTGAACTTTCCGACCTCTCATATGAGATAGTTGACTGGAGCGAAACCGATATACCTGTCTCAATCCCGGATGTCCGCTATCTCGTGGTGAGTCCCGACAAGTATATCATCAACAACCAGAGTGTGATATCAATTCCGTTTTATACTTCACACCCCGTCATAATTGAAAAATTTACTATGACGTTCCCGCAATTCAATTTCCCGGGCGACGGTTCAGGTGAACGGGTTGAAATTACGGTCGATAAAGATGTACTTGAAAAGTCTGTTATAGGCGGAGAAAAGATGGTTGCATGGGAGATTGTGCCTGACCCGGTTACAAACGTGATGACCCTTCGTATCACACACCCGATGATATGGTGGCAGCCTTTAAATCTTAATGGTCATTTGGTCTCTCTTCAAGAGGTTCCACTGGATGATATAAAAGCACAGGAAAAAGCGGATGAAATCGAAAAAACGATCGACAGATTCTCATATCCTGACTACAATCAGATGGCTTATTTCCCATATACTTTTCATATTACACTCCGTCATGAAGACAACTCCCTTTTCTCCGATGATGTTGTAATCACTCAATATCCGGGTATGTATATTGAGAATGATCCAAATCCCGGAGAAACATATCTGTCATATGACCCTGATAATTATTTTAGCACTTCCACGCCCCAAAATTATAAATATGG
>CAZKSF010000086.1:0-2540 GCA_964555405.1 uncultured Bacteroides sp. | reverse complement strand
GGATATCCTGCGGGAAGGTGGCGGCTCCCGACAAAAGGTGAAGTTGAGTTTATAGTGAAACTGTCAATGGCAGGGAAAATACCCACGTTGTTTAATACTTCTCAAAACTATCTTACAGCCCAAGGTGCATATTCTATTGACGAAAATGGAGAACTGCAACCGTTAACTATGAAGCTGGAAGTTGTATGGAATGGTTCCCAATGGGTTCTGAAAAACGCGGTAACAGCGAACGTCCGTCCGGTTTATGACGAATGGTACTGGGAAAACGAAGAAGAGTATATCCTGCAGCCGGACGAGACTACCGGGTATACCTATACACTTGGAGATATGCCTGCCCGCTCAGTTAATTAGTGACAATTGAAATTTACGAATATGAAACTTCACTCCATACTGAAAATTGTAGTATCAGTTACACTATTTTTAGTGCTTGCAGGATGCTCTGACAACCGGATAAAAGAACCCCAGACGGTCACATCAGACGGGGAAGAATTCGTCATTAACGGTTCCATATCCATACAGGAGATGCCATTGACAGTGTCGCGCTCAGTTCATGCACCCGGCATGAATCAAAGAGAAATGTATCTTACAGTATTTGAATTTGATCGCGGAACAGATGCGACCACCTCATTTCTGACCAATATATATTACGCCACGATTGACCCAGATGATGTGGAAAATACAGAGGGAACAGGTCAATCTGTAAAATTCAGCATGACAATAAAGGCGTCCGTTAAGCCTAAAGTGCTTCATCTGATGCTTGCCGACGAAAAGTTATGGGTGGATGGAGGTTCTATAGCTTCGGTTCTGCCTTCTCTTACGGTCAGTAGATTGTACGATGATGATCCTGGTGATATACAAGTCCTATCGCGTGGAGGAAGAAGCTGCAGTGCGCCAATCAGAACTTCATCGGCTGCATACTGGGGAAGAGTGGAGTTGGCGGATGGCTACCAGTTAGACGAAGAAGGCATAGTTTCTACGGCTGTAAGGAATAAACTGACAGATATACCTATGATCCGCAATATCGCCAAAATATCCGTTCAAATTGATCCGCAAGTAAATAATTTCGAACTGTTAGGCTTTGAACTGATCAATGTGCCTACAGCCGGCACCGTCGCCCCATGGGATATGAATAAGCTTAAAGTGCCTGAGTTGCTGAATGCGGAAAATCAAATGAAGAGTTATGACGATCTGGACTATGACGGTATAGTGGCAGGTGATGCTGAATTCTATAACACAGAGGAAGAGGCTGTTGGTTGGGAATTTGAAAACACGGATGATATATTTGTTTACGAACATCCTTACGAGCAGTCACGTCGCAGCTATCTGATTGTACACGGTAAATTTACGCGTAAGCTTGAAGGTGGCGGTACTGAAGAGAAACAAGGGTATTACAAGCTTGATATAGGACAAGATGACGAGACTGATAATAACATATTCACTCATTACAACATAATCCGTAATTATCACTATAAGATCAGGATTACGCAAGTCGAAACCGAAGGGGCTGCAACTGTGTCGGAGGCAATTCAACGTGCACCATTCAACAATATAAGCTTCTCAACCGAAACTGCCAACATGCTCAATATATCCGATGGTCATAACCTGCTTTTTGTAGACGCGACAAACCGAGTTATCATAGACAATGATAAACCGATTGAAATATTTTATCGCTATGTGAAGGATATAACCGGCGAGCAGAATGACAAGGACTACTATGACGAGATACATGTTAAGATAGGTGAAGGTAACGTTATACCGAAGGGTACCGTGATCACTCCTGTGCCGGTCAAGATTGGGAATGAAAACTGGATGAAAATTTCCATTCCCCATAATCGCCCGACTTCTGTAATGAGGACTCAAACTATTATAATTGTCAACGAGGAAGGATTGGGACGTACAATCAATCTGTTGCTGCGTACACCGTGGCAATATGCTCCCATAGTTGATGAGAATACGGGCATCCGCTACTATGCGACAATAGCTCCGGGGGAAGACGACTCATATGATGGCAGCGATCCGGCTCCAAAGCCTATCGGGTCAGAAGCCGGATTACCTTTGACGGTATACTTCAACTTACCGTCCGGTCTTCCAAGCAGTATTTTCCCACTTGATTTTCAAATTGAATCGGAAAACCAATGGATTGAAAACAATAAAATAGGTACACTTGTGGTTACAACAGGTCCATCTCTTTTCAATCCTGATAATATTGCCATATCATATATCAAGAGGGTCTCTTATGATGAATATCGTTATCAATATAATTATAACGGTAATCTTGATCCTAATATGCCCAACGATACCCATACAATACGCTGCCGATTCCTGACCATATCAGAAGCTGTGGGTGAGTCTGAGATCAAGATCCATAACAATTATTTCTCCCCGGATGTAAGTGTGAAATTCGAGCGTATCAGAGAATGAAAATTTCGATGCACATTGCACGATTTAGTGCACGATGCACAATGCACCAACGACGTTAAAGTAGGGTAACCATCCGAAGTAAGCCGACTTTCGGAGAATAAAAATCTCAGGGGGTTACT
>CAZKSF010000085.1:6073-9651 GCA_964555405.1 uncultured Bacteroides sp. | reverse complement strand
AGGGGCAAATATAACATGCCGAAGGCATGCCGTACAAATTTGTTATTCGATTCGGAATGTGATACGGAAGCGGGTGAGGGGACGTGTTTCGGAGCCGGAGGAATCGGTGCGGAGACTGAACATGCATCCGTGCTGATGCAAAATGTCACCTACCATTGTTAGTCCGATTCCCTGACCGCCGGGTTTGGTTGAAAAGAATGGTGTGAATAGTTTCTGTGATGCTTCTCTGCTGATACCTTTGCCATTATCGGTAATCTCAATGTGTGGTGCGGTATTGGAGAGGCGGATAGTGATTATGCCTTCATCGAATGATGTCAGTATACTTTCCCTGGAATTTTTAACGATATTAACTATTACCTGTTCCATCAGCACAGTATCGGCATTAACAATCAGATCTGTCGCTGCGGGAATAAAATGTAGTTTTATCTTCTGACCGGTGAGTCCCTCAAGAAAAGGAAGCATTTTTTCAATCTTAGCATTAAGATTGACCGGTGTCAGTTTAACCGGCGGTATACGTACAACATCAGCATAGGAAGTGATAAATTCACTCAGACTGGAGCAACGTTCGCGACAACTGTCCATCGCTTCAGTCAGGTCAGGCTCGTTTTCCATTATCAGCGACATTGTCTCAAGAATTGAACTTACACCACCCATGGTATTGTTAACTTCGTGAGCTATAAGGCGTATGACTTTACCGTAAGCTTCCTTCTCAGCCAACATTACCTCCTTGGTGAGACTTTCGACAAGTACATATGGGCGCTGATAACCCGACTCCATGAATGAAAGACGTGAGATGCGTATAATACTGGTATCACTGAAACGCATTGTACGGCTTTCGCCCTGGGCGGTTCCGGAGATAGCCTCCGCTATTTCACCGTCAAAATCAGAGAGCCGCTTGCCAATGATGTCGTTTGGCTCCGCCAGCAGAAATGATGCCATTACCGGATTGACGAGAGTGACCTTTCCGTCGAAATCGAGTATGGCTATGCCAAGAGGGGATGCCTGAATGAGAAGTTGCTGGAAATAATTCTGTTCCACATACCGTAGGCGTTCCTCATTCAACTGTTCTATCATTTTGTTGAATATCTCAATGATCCGGTCAGCATCGGGTTGACCGACTTTCGAAAGCCGGCTTCTGAAATCCTGCCCCCGCAACAGATCCATACCGTTGTTTATGGAGTTAATAGGTCGGAGCAAATTAACGAAAAGAATCCAGAGGAGATAAAGAGGTACCAGTACAGCTATCCCGGTCACTACACCGAGTTGTATGGGTGATAACTCCAATATAGTACCGGGAAATATTAATACAATCAGCCATATGGCTAATAACCATATGGTAAGGAATGTAAAAATCCATTTCGCTCTCACGGCTGATTACTGTTTGTCGGGATTCATGCCGTATTTTTCAAGACGGCGATAAAGAGACTGGCGGGTTATGCCGAGAGCTTCAGCGGTTTTGCTCAGATTCCCTTTGTATTTTTCGAGAGCGGCAGCAATCGCCGATTTTTCCATATTGTCGAGTGTGTCACCTGACAGTACCGGACGGATTATGGCGTTCCCTTCAGGTGAAGCGGAAGCCTTGAAGTCGTCAAGTCCCAATCGTTTTGCCCCTGAGACAATCATAGTGCGTAGAACCAGGTTCTTAAGTTCACGTATGTTTCCGGGAAAAGGCTGGCGGGTCAGCCAGGTCATGGCTTCGGAACTGATTTCAGGTATTTCCATACCTGATTCCAAGGCATTCTGGCGTGTGAAATGCTCGACAAGGAGCGGAATATCCTCCCTGCGCTCACGTAGCGGTGGCAAACGCAGTGTGATGAGGTTGATACGGTAGAAAAGATCTTCACGGAACGTGTGATCGGCGACCATTGCCGAAAGATTGGCGTTCGTTGCCGAAACAACACGTATATCCACTTTTTTCGGACGACTGTCGCCCAACGGTTCAAAAGTATGCTGCTGAAGCACGCGGAGCATCTTGACCTGCGATGCCGGATCAAGGTCGCCGATTTCGTCAAGAAAAATAGTGCCTGTGTGCGCCATCTCGAAACGACCCTTGCGGGCACTCACAGCTCCGGTAAAAGCACCTTTGGTATGACCGAACATTTCGCTTTCGAAAAGCGATTGTGAAATGCCTCCCAGATTGACCATGACGAACGGCGCTTTCGCGCGAGGACTATTGTCGTGAATAGCTTGGGCGATAAGTTCCTTGCCTGTGCCGTTTTCACCCAGAATCAGTACCGGAGCGTCGGTGGGAGCAACCCTGCGGACTGTATCGAGTATATCGTTTAGCCCCTTGCTGTTGCCGATAATCTGTGAACGGTTGAACCCTCCTGCCGCCTCTTTTTCCGTTTGCCCGTCATTGACACTGGCTGCGGAAAGGCTGAGGGCAGTCTCGATGCGTTGCAGAAACAAGTGGTTGTTCCATGGTTTGGTGACAAAGTCGAATGCGCCGGACCGCATCCCGTCCACAGCCAGCGGAATACTTCCCCATGCAGTGATGAGTATCACCGGTGTAGCCGGCTGAAAAATCTTGCATTTCCGGAGCAGTTCGATACCCTCCTCACCGGTAGTGGAACGAGAGAAATTCATATCCATCAGAATAAGCCTCAGGGGAGTGGCACGCACTATCGATAAAGCTTCATCGGGATTGGCTGCGGTGATTGCCTCGTGTCCGGCGCGGCGTAGCATGACACTTAAAGTCAGGCGTATGGATTTATCGTCATCTACAATCAGAATCATATTACAAAAGTAATAAATAATTCGGAATATGCCGATCAGTTACGGACTATGCGGTCGATGTCAGAATCTATTCCGGTTCCGTTTTCATAATCCCATAATGTAAGCGAGCGAATCTGATAGAAATAATTCCAGAACCGGTAAAGCTCGTTTACATATTCCTGCCGGCTTTCGTCCTTCTTGACTTGCGAATCATTGAGATCGAGCGTCGATATACGTCCGATCATATATGTCTCGACATTCGTATTGTAACGTTTCTGTGCTATGGAGGCAGCCTTGTCGGCTATGGCGAGCTGCTTCTGCTGGTTACAGAATCGTTCTATAAGTATGAACAGATCCTGTGAAAAATTCTGTGTCTCCTGGCGGATGCGGCTTTCGACCACCTGGCGGTTACTTTCGGCAACCTTCACTTTTCCACGGCGTTTACCCCAATCGATCAAAGGAATACTAACACCTATTTCCGCTACCTGATTGTCCTTAAGAGAGCTATAGGCTGAAGAGATATTATGGTCGGTGCCTGTATAACCAATCTGAGCATACAGGTTGATCTGGCGCATATTTCCCTTAGCCTGTGCGACAGCATAATCGGCTTCGAGCTGACGTCGCCGCAGATTTTTTGCAAATTTATTGTTAGTGAGCGCGCGGTCGAGAGCATCGGTATATGTTATGTCGATCTCAGGGATGTGATCGGGTATCTCGGGAATAATCTCCACATCCTCACCTATGGCGAGGAATGAGCGCAAAGTGAACATATGGCTTTTCAGATTGCTCTCGTAACTGGTGAGTGACGAACTGGCATTGAGCAGATTGAGTTCCATCTGCAAAAGGTCGTTTTCACTTATCTG
>CAZKSF010000085.1:0-5973 GCA_964555405.1 uncultured Bacteroides sp. | reverse complement strand
GAATTGAGAGACAGAGTTCCCCCGGTAAGCCATATTTTCTGACTCATCGACAGTTCACCGGTCAACTGCAGATAGTTGTTACGCACAAACGAGTATGAGCCGTCAGCATCCATATAGGCACTGTACTGCTTATGGTAAGATGGCAGGGTAGATTTAAAAGACACTTCAGGCAGGAGGTCGGCACGATAGGTACGATACTCCCAGTAGGCGGTCCGAAGCTCGTTGAGAGCCACCGCCGCGTCAACACTTTGGACACGTGCACGGGCGATGGTCTCGTCGAGTGTGAGGCGCAGCTGTTGCTGCGCCCTCACTGAAATTAAGGAAACAATTATAAGCAGGAATGTTATTGGAAATCTCATGATTTTAAACTGTAATGAGATAGTGGATGAAAACATATTATTCATCGGCAAGGGCACGTGCCGGATCGACTTTCATGGCACGTTTCGCCGGGAACCAGATACCGGCAATTATCATCACACTCATAAGCAGGAAAGAAGCGATGACCGTGATAATGAAACGCCCGGTCGAGAAAAATCCGTAAAAGTAGGTGTTCAGCTCATATTTTGTAATAAACCAATCGATAACAATGGCAAACGGGGTAACAATGAGAAGCAATATCAGACCCTCGCTTATCAGGCGCATGAATATGGAGGTATTCGTAGCGCCGCTGACTTTGCGGATTGCAACTTCACCGACACGCTGTTGAGTACGGAACCAGAATGTACCAAGCAGACCGAGGAACACACTTGTAAGCATGAACACCATACATGCCACATATTTGCGAATTTCGATCAGGTTGGGACGGTCGCTTACCATCCGTATGTCATCGTAATCGGTAATCTCTGAAATATAGGTATTTCCGAATGTATAGAGACGGTTACGATCGGCATTGAACGATTCGATAAAGTCATGGTCGGCTTCAGGACTCACACGCACGTTGATATACATGCTTTTGAGAATATCATCAGTGTTCTCGTCAATAGGTATGAAAGCACTGGTTTGTGCTCCTTCTTCAATAGTTGTGCGCTTGACGGGATTCAGCACACCGGCTATACGATAGTTCAGGATGGAATCCCTCTCTGAGTGGAAAATGCGTCCTACGACCTGTTCGGAAGAGGCATTTACGACATTAGATGAAACCCAATTGCTTTTTCTCCCGTTACCGAAAGCCGATACGAGTATTTCGCCACGGCGTAACGCATCGATAAGTTCGTCGGTGCTTACCGCAGGATCGGCGGACTGGTATTTAAGTACTTTAATATGATCGGGACTCATCATGCGGATAGACACATAAAGCGAGAGCGTGTCGTAGTCGTTGACAAATGTAGTACTCATCATGCTTTGAGAATAAGCTTCAGCACAATTTGACACACTGACCGCTTCCACACCCGGACGCTGGCGTATGGCGTTGACAAGATTGCGGAGATTATTGGCGTTTTGGTTATCGGTTTCCTCACCATAATCGATATATCGCGGACTTTCTGATGCTACAGTCCGGAAACTGAGACGGTAAACATGTTCGGCATCGAAGCCGGTAGGTTCCATACGGGTAGCCGCGAAAGCAAACACGTAGTCGGAGATATACCATGTGATAACGCTGACTATCAGAAGTTCGATAGCAAGCCAAAGATTTGAACGCCATTCATTGGCGGTTTGACGGAGAAGTTTTCGTGACATAGTTAATCAGCGTGAAGTGGAGTTAATGGCTTCTACAGGACTCACACGTGATGCCTGCAATGCGGGGAATCCGGTACTTAATAGATTGAGAATAAAGCAGAAGAAAATGGTGTATGCAAAAATACGCCAGTCGAGGAGCGAAGAAAATGAAATTGTGGAAGCTACATTATAGCGGCTCCAGTATCCTCCTGCCTGATAAATAGTGTCAAAAAGCAGCGAGCCGAATATCATGCAGCATGCAAGCCCGATAATACCGCCGGCAACAGTGACCATCAGATTCTCGGCAAGTAAATCATAAATAATACGGGTGCGTGTACAACCGAAAGCTCTCCGTACACCGATCTCGCTTCTACGTAACCTGAGACGGCTGCGGGTCATGGTGCTGAGGTTGATTGCCGGAATCAGCAGCAGAATAAAATACAGGAACCATTGCGAACGTTTTTTCGTTGCTAACCCTTCATTGTCAGCTCCGGTGGCATGCTTGAATCCTTCCTGATCTTTTGCGCCACCTTCAAGGTTGAACCGTAGATCATCATCAAGCTGAAGGCTGGAGGAGAATATTTCTGCGCGTCGGTTTATTTCATCGGCTATCTCATTGAACCGGTCGGATGATACCGCCTTTATGGCTGCACCATATTCGCCGAGACCACGCCGGTTAGGATCGGAGGGCGTAAGAACAGTCCATACCTGGGCGTACGCTCTGTTTGTGACCGGAGAAACATCGCGGGTTACACCTGTGACCGTATAGGTCACATCGTTCAGTTCGATGTCCTTTCCTACGGCAGATTCAGGCGAGCCGAAGGTCTCGCGGGCAACGCTTTCGGTAAGGACTGCTTTACGTAGACCGGAACTTACATCGGTATCGGTATATGGTTTACCTGCAATGAAAACAAAATCGTAGATATTGAAGAATGAATTGTCAGTTTTAAGAACATCAACCGAAAAAGTCGGATTATCGGGCGAGGAGAGCAGCGATGAACCGATCCAAGTGGAGAATATGCTTACATTTTCCACTCCATCCAAGTCATAAATAAGGTTTCTCAACGTACCGTCGGCAAGGCTGGCAGAAGCACGGAGTGAATTTTCACTTGTAACAATATTACCGCGATCGACATATAGCATCCGGGCTCTGTCCGATTCAGGAGCTATCGGCATCACCGTGACTTGCTGCAGCATCACTGTTATCATGATGATGAATATTGCCAAGGCGATACCTATTATTGTCACACAGGATACTATCGGTTGCGATTTAAGTTCATATATTATCTGTTTCATGCTGAAAAGGATATTTAAATTGTGATGGGCATGCTTGAAACCGAGATTTTCATCATTTTACCTGACGTCCGTCAAAGAACCGGATAATGCGGTCGGTCTGCAATGCCTGAGCTTCGTTGTGTGTAACCATGACGATCGTGCGTCCATCCTCCTTATTAAGACGGTGAAGAAGTTCCATCACTTCGGTACCCATCTTAGAGTCGAGGTTACCGGTAGGTTCGTCGGCAAGTATTATTTCGGGATTTCCGACAATGGCACGTGCTATGGCGACACGCTGGCACTGTCCGCCGGAAAGCTGTGAAGGCATGTGACGCAGACGGTGTGAAAGACCTACGCGGTCAAGTACGTCACGGACGAGCTTTTTTCGCTCGGCTGCACTTACGCCGTTACGGTAGATAAGCGGAAGCTCCACATTATCCATGATGTTGAGCGATGGAATCAGATGGAAACTCTGGAATACGAATCCGAGATTCTTATTCCGGAATGCCGAGAGAGTGCGGTCATTCATCTTGCCGGTAACAATTCCTTCAATTTCCACTGTTCCGGAGGTGGGAGAATCAAGCAGTCCAATGATATTCAACAGTGTGGATTTGCCACATCCCGAAGGACCCATTATGGAAACGAATTCCTTTTTCTCGATTGTCAGATTTACATTTTCCAGAGCCAGAGTTTCGATTTCGTCAGTACGGTAAATCTTGTTTACATCTTTGAGAGTGATTACAGCCATTTTGAATAAAATATTGGGAGTTAATTGTTTTAATTTAGTTTCAGAATATTGGAATTGGAGTAATCGGACATGTCGGATATAACTATCCGGTCACCGGGTCGGAGACCTTCGATTACTTCCACATAATCGTAATTGCTGTCGCCGAGACGGATCTTGCGTCTTTCGAGATCGCCATCGGAATTTACGACAAACATGTCATATGTAGCCGGACCCTTGAAATATGAACCGTTAGGGATGCGGACTGCTTCATCGCGGATGTCACACATGACGTATACTTCGGTCTTAAGGCCTGAGCGCAGACGCGGATTGTCGTCGTCGTCAAGCATAACGGTGAACGCGATGACACCGTTTTTTGACAGTGGGGTGACATTTGTTACATGACCGTCGAGTTTTTCGCGCCCGATCTTAATAATGGCTTTTGAACCAATTCTGATACGGTCGCCGTAAGAATCGGCAATTTCAGCATTGATTTTAAAGTGTGACAAGTCAGATATAACTGCCACTTTTTCTCCCTGGCTTACCTGTTGTCCTATCTGGTTATTGATAAAAGTCAGTGTAGCCTCGCGTGGTGAACGAATGCGTGCATCTTCGAACGTACGTTTTTTCTCAGCAAAATTTTTATCGAAAATGTCAAGGTCGAGTTCTTTCATTCTGAGTGCGGCATCGCGGACCTGACGTTCATTTTCAAGTTGCTTCCGGAGTTGTTCCAGCTCAAGTTGTCCGGTGCGGTAGGCGAGTTCCGCTTCACGTACCTTTTCGCCTGTGCCCGATCCAAGAGAGTCGAGACGGCGTTCATTCTCCACTTCGACGCGTTTGCGGTTAACATCCATCTCCTTTATCTGTATCTGCATTTCGAGATTGGAAAGGCTGGTGTGGTTGTTAAGACGCGTCTGTTCAATATCGTATTCCTTGACTCGTCGTTCGTCAATGAGTTTATTGATTTCGGTCTCAGCCGATTGCAGGTCAAGCAGCAACAGGGGAGTTCCGGGACCGACGCTATCGCCTTCACGGGAGTAGACTTCGACAATACGTGTTGAGATGGGCGAATTAATTATCTCTTCAAATGCGGGAATTACCGAGCCGGTGGCATTTACAGATGTCTCGATAGTACCTCTGTCAGCGGTTACGATATTAAGATCGGAGGAATTGACGCTTTTGCGCATCATCGACAATCCTACTGCTAATACTAAGATGCAGCATGCAGCGATAGATCCCCACTTGATAAGACGGTTACGCTTTTCACGTCTGAGTTGTTCTTTAGGTATTTCTCTGTCCATTTCTGAAATGATTTATGTCCTTTGCCTATATATGTATCATAAATCATGCCAAATGGTGAAAATGCTGAAATTCAATAAAATAAATATATACGTAAATGTACGAAAACGGACAATTCCAGAAAGTCGTACAGTCAGGTACACATTACCGGGCAAACAAAACCCCGACTTTCACAAGCCGGGGTAGTTGGTTCGTCAGCAATTTTTGAAGCTTAGTTTTTTCACCGATATGACATGTATCACAAACTGTGCCAATTTATATCTCACTGGTAATCAATATTGTTGACATCAAAGCTGATATACGAAATCGGACAGTTGTATAAAGCCGTACAGTCAGGATCAATATCCGAGCGAAATACCGACAGACAATGGTTGATAGTCGATAAGTCGGGAACTCTGAAGTATTTTATAAGGTGAGTACCGGACATATATTCCGAGGTCGCCCAATCGGATCTGACCGTATAAATCGATGGTGAAGAAGCGCTGACCAATATTTTTAGTGACAGTTTTCTGATTCTTTCCGTGCTCGTCTTTCCAGGATGTCATTATTGATCCACTGGTATTAAGATTGAAAATAGGTCCGAACGACAATCCCGGAGTCATACCCCCGCGTTTGCTGAAAGACTTTTTAAATAATAACGGGAACTGAAGACTGAAAATTTTTATTCTTGAAAACCGGTATCCGTCGATCGGTCTCTCCGATACGGTAATATGGTCTTCATCAGATTCATAGACCAGTCCACGTGTAGAACGATATGAGCGGTTGTTCAAACCGAATCCTAATGATACTCCCCATCGATAGCTGAGCTGGCGTTCCACACTTATCAGATTGAGCCACCCAAATTCTATTGATTTTCCCATGTCGGGCGATATAGCCTCGTCAGAGCCGGGCGTGGATATGAATCCCAGATAAAGCCCCGAGGATTTTATGTACCAGTTTCCACAACAATCAGCGTGGATGCTGTTGAAGCGCGTTGAGGCAGTGATCATATTATTACCACGGCTCTGACATTCGAATTT
>CAZKSF010000084.1:0-9987 GCA_964555405.1 uncultured Bacteroides sp. | reverse complement strand
TTTGACATGGCTGTTTGTTACTTATCTCTGTTAATAGTTTGTACTCTAATGTTTTGTCCGCCACATCGGCACGCCTCATATCGCGCGGCGGTTGCATCTTTTCCGCCTGCTTTTTCGTCCGTGCGTCAAACAGAGTGCAAAGTAACGATTTTTTTTTCACCTACGCAAATTTTATTGAGTAAAATATACTTTTACGATGCTCCATATAAAAAACCGGAAAAATTTGACAAAATACTTTGCTATTTAAAAAAAAAAAAAAATATAACTTTGCGGATGGAACACCTTTTGTTCCGCAACACTCTATCCATTCTAATAATCTTACATTTAAAATAATTCCGGCATGAAGCATTTATTTACTGTTTATCTTTTGTTGAGTGGGGTTATGACCGCTCAAGCTGTTGGTCCAGGCGGTTATTCGGATTCGGAAAGCGAATTTGAATCAGCAGGTTATTTTTTCCGGATTATGGATTACAATGACAGGACAGTAGAAATTGCCGGAGTGGATAGAGCCGGTGGAAAATACAGCACAAAACTCCCTTCCACCGTAACTCACGACGACATCGAGTACACTGTAGTCAGGATAGGCGATCATGCTCTTGAGAATTACTATAAGGAGTACATAACAATACCGGGCACTGTACAGTCGATCGGGAGAAGCGCTTTCAGGGGAGTCACTATGGAGGAATTCGTATTCGAGAATCCTGAGGCTGAGATAATATTTGAACCCGAAGCATTCTCACACTTCTACATGTACTCCGATTCTCCATTACGTATTCCGGGCGGTGTCCACGCCATTGCTGACAGCTGTTTCATGGATTGCCGGATCGGACAGCTGATCCTCCCGGCTTCCGTAAATAGTATCGGTAAACATGCGTTTGCCGATGGCTGGGTAATGGGTAACATTCAGGTTGAGGCTGCTGAACCTCCGGCAATTGAAGGTGATGCATTTGAAAAGTCGGTTATTTCTGAGATATACACGTCCGATGAAGCTGCCGAAGCTTATAAAAATCATCCGGTGTGGGGTAAACAGCAAATAAAGGGCAGTTTCCCGACGCTATGTAACGGACTATATTTCAAATTGGACAAGTCAAACTATACGGCAGTCTTGGTCAATCACCCGCGCCTCGGCGGTGGCATGAGATATGCTTATGACATTGATCGCGTACCGTCGCAGATAGAAGTAGACGGAAGCAGCTTTACGGTCACTACCATCGGCGGTGGTGCATTGGCTCAGACCATGAATAAACCTCTACTTACTATTCCGTCCTCCGTTGTATTGATCGGTTCGCGAGTACTGAGTGACGCATCATACTCACAGGTTATATTTGAGTCTGACTCTGAAAATGAGGAAATGACTTTACAGGCTGCTGCATTCGGAGGATGTCCGTTACAGAAGATTACACTGCCGGAAAATGTAAAGAAGCTTCCTGTCCAACTGTTTATAAATGATTTCTTCCTAAATGAAGTGACGCTCCCTTCGGGACTTGTTGAAGTGGGTGATGAAGCATTCCTGGGCTGTGAGTCGCTGATCACGCTTACAGTCAATGCAACCGTTCCCCCGCTTGCATCGGAAAGCTCGTTTGATCCGGAGATATTCTCACAGTGCACTCTCAATGTACCTGCGGGCACGGTAGCCGCTTATGCGTCAGCCGACGTCTGGAACCGCTTCATGAAGATAACTGACGGCACCACTGCGATTGAGACTGTAAGCACCACTCCCGAAAGTAACGAAGCCGTATATTACAACCTCCAGGGAGTGAGAATTAATACACCCGAAGCCGTTCCCGGACTTTACATCATGCATAAATCCGGCAAGACCGTCAAGATACTCGTAAAATAAATCTTAAGTCTTCGGAACCGCTTCAGTGAAGCCTTCAGTTCCCAGATAACGGCGTGCGCCGATAAACCGTCGGCTGAAGTAGCCGTTATCCGGGAACTTCTGTATGGATATTCCGTTAGATGATGATGCATGAATCATTTCCAGTTCTCCTGTGACAGGATCGACTGAAACCACCATGCCCACATGACCGACATTTTTGCTGATGCGTCTGCCGCTGAAAAACAACAGATCACCCGGCTTCACATCCGTAAGATCCACTTTATCGCCCTGAGTGTACTGCGCACGTGAAGTACGGTTGAGCGAAAGCCCGAAATTCTTGAATATGTGACTGGTGAATCCCGAGCAATCGAACGACTTGGGACCGATGGCTCCGAGACGGTATCTCACGCCGAGATAATTTGAAGCGAAATCGCCCATCTGACGAGCTATCTCCGCGTAATCGGGTTCTACAACCGTAGTGTCCTCCGGCGGTAGAAGCATCGGCGCCTTCCACGCTAAGACTGACGAGTCATCGGGTGCTGTAAGTGAGATGACTGTTTCCGGAGCGGGTACATCGATCAACGGATTAGTATCTTCATTCTGCGTGACGGGTTCTTCCGAAGTGGATAACACGTATATTCCGGCAACCACCAGAACCGGCAATACATGCCGGAATATCCTGCCCGGAAGACCTGAAGCTCTATTTTTCTCTTTACATCTCATAATAGGAATAACTCTCCGGGAAAGGATATTCCTATATGATAAAATTCTTTACCTATTTTTTACATTCCGTAACGGTGCTGAACCTCCTTGTAGGCAGGAGTCAGGCGATATGCCCTGATAATACTGTCTATCTCCTGGATAGTGCTGTCGGCTGACCGCATAATCCATGACTGGAACTGGGTGAACGAGATGTCAGTGCTGACATCGAGCTGCGGATAATCAGGTTTGATTTTCTGTGCTACACGATTGTTTACTACCGCAAACTCAATTTCGCCTAATGCTGTCATTATCACGAGCTGCTCGGCACCATATATGCTGTCGGGCACAATTATTATGGTGTCGCCGATTTCATCGCTGAGATTACGCAGACGGTAATACATCGGTGAACCGGCTGCTACCGTCACTTGTCTGCCGGCAAGATCGAGGGCTGATTTCACCCTCACTTCACCGGCTGAATCGCGCCTTTGCACGAGTACCTGCCTGTCGAGATAGACAGGTTCGGTATATGCTACGAGCGAATCCGAATCAGCGGTCCGCGGAGTTTCGGCAATTACCATATCCACTGTTCCGTCGGTAAGCAGCTGCAGCCCCATACGCGCCGAAGTAACCGGATGAAATTTGAGCGGACGGTCAGCCCTTGCCATCATATCGCGTACCAGGTCGTAACCGAATCCTCCCAGAGTATCATGATAACGGTACAAGGTCATTGGACCGTATTCAATGGCGACATCGAGAGTATCCGGTCCCGAATTGGAAATACGCGTTGTGGAGAATGGCGAAGGTGTGGAACAGTCGCGTACCATAGCCATAATTATTACAGCGATTACGAGCAATACCACATACAGCGTCAGGCGCCCTTTCAGTGGGGCGAATAACGGCGCTTGCCGGCGTTTCTCTTTATCATCTTTTCCGGTCATAGCTGATATCAGTTAGCGAAATCAACCGACACTCCCATCTGGAACCGGCGGGGATTAAGCGGATAATGAGGCATCGAGAAATAGTCGTTTCCCATCAGTCCCTGATTGACATGCGACATCATCACATAGAACCGTGCCTTCCGGAGCTTCATGTTCACATAAGCATTCATGAACGGATAATTACCGATTTTCATTTCTCGCTGGTTATAGAATGCCATAGTGGCAGGCTGATAGCCGGGCGAGTAATACCGGGTGTAATAATCGCAATCAATTCCGAGCTGCACATCCATCGCATGGGCAATGTTGAACTTTATATACAGATTGCTGTACACCGCCAGTTTCGGCATCGGAATTACGGCATCGTTGCTCGTTGTCTGATAAGTGATCCGGTTGTTCCAGTGCAGTATTCCCACGCTCAAATTCTGCCGGAGTGTGGCGGAGAATATCTGTACATTTCCACCGTCCTGAGCCGGAAGGGCATCTGCATTGAAGTACAGACAGTTCTGCACATTCTCCACTCCAATATCAAGATGTGTGTCAGTCAGGGGAAAATCCAGCCTGCCGCCAGCTCGGAATGCACGCGTCTTGCCGAATTCATTCGCCCAAATGAAATTGTTCGACAGATAGCGGTCGTAGAGATATGGCGCGGCTTTATTCGAAAAATGCCCGTAGGCTGTCACCGCAAGAGTGTCGCCCCGCAAGGGCACGCGTAACGATCCCTCGCCTTTCAGGTCGATATCCCCGGCAGCACGTCCTATCAGGCCTATCGAACCTGTTGCCTCGTAACGTATCCATGCGCCGCGCTGCTTGGTGAGTTGGGCGCCTACGCTGAGAAGGTTCTCGGTATATTCCGATGCTATCTTCGAGGCGAACGGATAAGGAGTCAGATCTGCCGGACGGTCATCCCCGGAAATAGCTATGGAATCGGGATTCTGAGTAAATTTCCTGATCTCGTGGGTCAGAAAAGCTGCAAGTCCGCCTTTGGCATATTTGTGAAATCCTTCAAGGAGTGAGACACCCACGGTGTTGCGCACCGTATGATATGAAGTCACATCGTGGGTGTGCGTTGTGGACAGATACCGGTCAGTCCAGAAGTTGGCTATCTCCGACGGACTTTTTTCATCGAACACATGCCTGGCGTTTATGTAGTCGAATGTCCATATAAAATTGCTGACCGGCACGAACTTACGGTGTTCGATCGTATCCCCCGGAACAGATTCGTCAGGGGGCGTCACACTCCAGTAGCCGACTTTGTACCTGGCATTCAGCAGAAATTCCGCACCGGCTACGCGCGAATGGGCATTCGACAGATTTGTGGGAATGTTCTTCGGCTGAATCGACACCGATCCTCCCTGCATTTCTGCAGGGTCGGTTATATACAGATCGTCCGTAATGCCTCCGTTCTCCTTATTTACATGATTGTAGTGATTGAAAAAGGTCTGCACTTCGATGCGTTCACCTATATAAGATCCACTCAATCCCCATGTCATTCCTTTGGTTGCCTGATTGGCATACGATCCTTTGGAGTACGGATAATCAAGCATGGCGCCTACCTGCAGTTTCTCATTCGCATTCCCGGAAAAGATGACATTCAGATGATCCTGGGCGTTATCACGTGATCCGCCTGTATTGTAACTCAGCAGAGTCATCGGAATACGGGTGTTGTAGAATTTGTGATTGCCTATTGTCGGAATCCAATGCGCGATAGCGTCGCGGAAAAAGAAATCGGTGACAGCCGGACGTTCGAAGTATATCATGTTACGTCCGGGAGCCGCATAGTTGCCGGTAGTGGCGTAAGCCGCGCTCACCGCCGACGGAACTGCCTGACGACTGTAATCAAGAAACAATGTGTCGATTGTCGATGGCTGACGCAGACAAAGCGGTTCAAGCATGGTCCAGGCATACGACGGTGCTATCACCGGATTTTTGGCGAGACTTATAACCGGATCCAACATTGCCGCTGCCATGAAGAGCAGCAGACCTACGACTGTAACCTTTTTATGCAGGATATAATTCATCACAATGCAAAGTTACATTTTTTTCATGATTCAGGAGATATGTTTTAGCTACAGAACCACCTGCATATCCACCCGACGAAGCGGCAGCTATCACCCGGTGACAAGGTATGAACAGAGACAAGGGGTTGGCTCCAGTTGCCTGTGCTACCGCACGGGCTGATTCAGGACGACCGCAAACACGAATTGCCAGATCACGGTAGGTGATTGTTTCTCCGTATGGAATATGTGAAATTTCTCGCCATACAGCCCGTTGAAAAGGGGTACCTGCGAGCCTGAGAGGTATATTCATGCTGACTTCCTTGTCCGAAAAATAACTGTCAAGCATGGACACTGCACATCGGATTGTGTCGGAATTACCCGGTTCCATAGCGGCATCGAAACTACGCATGAGGCGCCTGTCAATCTTCAATTTATGTGGCGAACCTATCCAGTCGCAAATACATAAATCGCCGTCAATTGAACCTAAAATAAGATCACCGACGGGGGAAGTATAAATATGTGTTGTTATCTTATTGATATTCATATGAATGGCTATAAAACAAAAAAAATTACTCGTCATCACGACGAATAATCTTCTTACCTTAAATCTAATACCATGAAAAACTGGTACAAAGGTAATGCTTTTTTCTTACGCACCAAAATATTTGGCGAGAAAAAGCCAATATTTAACTTTTTTTATTTATTCCATAAGGTTATTTACATCAATATTTTGTACCGAATGAGGAATGTTTACGAAGATCTCTTTCCATACAGCATGTAACTGATAGGGTTGGTCGGAATATAGAAAATTGTATCATCAGTTTCTATACACGATCCCGAATGGTAATGTTCCCAACTTTCTGGTGTAAGATGATCAAAAAAACCTATTCCACTCCGATTACCGTCGATTATATTAAGCAGCGAGTCCGGAACTACCACAGCATCTACTTTACCCGTCTCAGATGTAAGTTTTGGAAAGTGCCTTTCAATAATCAGAACGTTGCTTTCCACCGTTGACGAATAGCTCAAATAACCGGCAAGAAAACATGAATAAGGATCTGCACATACCCACCACGGTTCAAAATCATCATAATTATAAGGTTCATCTTCGTCACAGGCTGAAAGTGACAGCATCAACAGTGATGCAAAAAAGAATAACTTTTTTTTCATATTTTTTGATTGTTTGATTTCAGTTTTAATAACGGGTATTCGGGGATGAATCATTTGAGGAATGTTTACGAAGAGGTCTTTCCATACAGCTTGTAACTGATAGGGTTGGTCGGAATATAGAAAACTGTATCATCAGTTTCTATACACGATCCCGAATGGTAACGTTCCCAACAATCTGGTACAAGAAGATTAAACAAACCTAATCCACTCCGATTACCGTCGATTCTATTAAGCAAGGAGTCCGGAACTACCACAGCATCTACTTTACCGGTCTCAGATGTAAGATTTGCAAAGTACCTTTCAATAATCAGAACATTACTTTCCACCGTTGACGAATAGCTCAAATAACCGGCATAAAAAGCTGCATAAGGATCTGCACATACCCACCACGGTTCAAAATCATCATAATTATAAGGTTCATCTTCGTCACAGGCTGAAAGTGACAGCATCAACAGTGATGCAAAAAAGAATAACTTTTTTTTCATATTTTTTGATTGTTTGATTTCAGTTTTAATGCTTGAGATTTATTTGATTACTTGCTCTATATTCCGAATACTATTTCACAGCTTTTCCCTTCTTGATCTGTTTTACACCCTCACTTTCAGCACCACTTCTTGAACCGGTACCTGAATCATTTTTCACTATGTATAAACGATAGTAGGGGTAATGTTCTGAACGTGGAAAATAGTAGATGGTATCTGTACCCTCTTTACATGTTCCCCACATTCCGTCCTCCCAATAAGATGGTGCTATCCAACATCCCAGTATACACCCAAAACGTTTTCCACTATATTTCGGCACAATGGAGTCATGTAGAACTAAAACTTCCGTTTTAGTTCTGACGACCTTGTCTTCTGTTTCATCAAGAGAACTATCACGAATATATTTGTCTATTATGAGACCATATCTTTCAACTGACGATGAATATCCCAGAACTCCTTCATATTTATGTTCAATGGGGTAGTCACATGCAACGACAGGTTTAATCCCTTCCTCCTGTTCTTTATCATCACAGGCGGCAACAAACAGCATCAACAGTGCCGCGAAAAACAATAATTTTTGTTTCATATTATCTATTTGTTTGGTTTGAGTATTAATAGGTTGATGATCGGATAGCAGATTGTGTTATAGTAATGCTTTTAATTTCGCAAAATTAAAGAAGCCCCGAGATATTTCCAATTTGTATATTGCTTTTATCTATGCGTTTGATGTTTTTTAACCAAATAATCATATCGAATACTTTTCTACAATTTAAGAGAATAGATTAAAGAGAACAAAAAGCAACGTGGATTTTGAATTTTCTTGTAGTAATTATAAAATTTAGCTAAATTTGTAAAATAAACCATTTCAACTAAATGCAATTACCATGTATAAAAATGACAAACGTACGGTCGTAACTTTAGATGCCGGAGGTACCAATCTGGTGTTCAGCGCAATGCGCGGCAATGAATTCATAATCGACCCGATTACATATCCCTCAAATTCCCAGGATCTGGATCTGTGCCTTGCTACAATGGTAAAAGGCTTCAAGGAAGTTATTTCCAAACTTGATGAGAAACCGGTTGCCATCAGTTTTGCATTTCCCGGACCGGCAGACTATAAAGCCGGTATTATCGGTGGCTTCCTCCCCAACTTCCCATCATTCCGCGACGGTGTAGCTCTCGGACCGTTCCTGTCGAAGACGTTCGAGCTTCCGGTGTTCATAAACAATGACGGTGACCTCTTTGCCATGGGAGAGGCTACTGCCGGTATTCTCCCCGAAGTCAACCGTAAGGTGAAAGAGTTAGGTGGAGTGCGGACTTATTCCAATCTTCTCGGCTATACATTCGGAACCGGACTTGGAATAGGGGCTGTCGTGAATGGCGAGCTTAATCTGGGTAACAACTGTTGCGTAGAGACCTTCTGCCTCCGTCACCGCAATCTGCCCGAAATTATTGTCGAGGAAGGTGCTTCGATCCGTGCTATCAAACGTGAATATGCGTCACTTTCCGGAACCGACAACCCGGAACTCACACCCTACGACATTTTCCTGATTGCCGAGGGCAAGAAAGAGGGTAATCCCGAAGCCGCCCGACGTGCTTTTGAAATATTCGGTGAGGTTGCCGGCGATGCTTTCGCCACGGCTGTCACTCTGTATGATGCACTCATCGTGATTGGCGGCGGACTTACCGGAGCTGCAAAATATATAATGCCAGCGCTTCTGCGCGAAATGCGTTCCGGGCTTAAAACTTTCGGTGGCGATGACGTACAGCGCGTTCAGATGCGTGTATTCGATCTTGACAACGAACTTGAATTTGCTAAATTCGTAGTAGGCGAAGCCCGTCAGATCAAGGTATATGGTTCGGATGAAACCGTCACTTACGACCCTATGAAGCGTACGGGTATAGCTTTATCGAAACTCGGAGCTTCAAAAGCAATTTCGATAGGTGCATATTCTTATGCACTTGCAATGCTGGATAAAGCCGACAATAACGAAGCTTAATATTTGATCTTCAGCAATATCCGCAGAGATCACTCCATTATATCGCGACATCACCGCGCAGCCATGATCATACCGGTCATTAAGGCAGAACGGTGATGTCGCGATTTTGTTAAACGCCGTACATTGTTGTTAAATAACAGTTAATTATCATAACCCTGCTAAACCCACAAACGTTATTGCAGTCAAAGAGACAAAACAATAAAAAACGAACTTAATTAAAAACGATTTTATTATGAAGAAAAAAATTCTCAGCATTGCAATAGCAGCCATGGCATTCACTACTTTTGGTGCAGTAGCCCAGACTCAGACTTCAGGCTCAAATCCCACCTGTACCGAACAGTGCGCTTGCCCTCAGCAAGGAAAACCTGACGGTCAGAAAGGCAAAGCAGCCCGCCAACCCAAAGCAGATCCGTTTGCCGGTCTCAACCTTACCGAGGCACAGCAGGCTCAGATAAAGAAACTTCAGGAGCAGCGTCAGGCTCAGCGTACCGAGAAGCAGAAGGCACAGAAGGCTGATCGCCAGGAAGCCAAGAAAAAATATCTTCAGGATGTAAAGAGTGTTCTCACTCCCGAGCAATATGTTACTTTCCTTGAAAATATGGTGGTAAACGCCCCGGGAAACAAAGCGCCGAAGGGTAGACAGACTGCGAAAAACCGTGCTCCCAAAGGTGACCGCAAAGGTCGCGCTCCCCAGGCTCAGCAGACTCAAACCCATCAGGCACTCTCCCCGACTGTAAAGGCAACCGGCGCCTCAACAACCCGATAATAGGATAAAAAAATGGCATGAACATGCCTTCGTCCATAATCATAAAACATAATAAAATTGTAGGGACATGCCTTAATGCTGTTTACTTAAGCCATCATATAGCCCTCCTGTAG
>CAZKSF010000083.1:6326-10029 GCA_964555405.1 uncultured Bacteroides sp. | reverse complement strand
GACAAGAGCGTGACCGAAAATACCCGTGTAAGCTATCCTATCAACCACATCAAGAACATTCAGAAACCCAGTGCAGGTCCTGCAGCCAAGAATGTTATCTTCCTGTCGGCTGACGCTTATGGAGTGCTTCCTCCCGTATCTATCCTTACTCCGGAGCAGACCAAGTACTACTTCCTCTCCGGTTATACCTCGAAGCTCGCAGGTACAGAGCGTGGTATCACTGAGCCGACTCCTACTTTCTCTGCATGTTTCGGCGCAGCATTCCTTTCGCTCCACCCCACAAAATACGCTGAAGAACTCGTTAAGCGTATGGATTTGAGCGGAGCAAAAGCTTATCTCGTTAACACAGGCTGGAACGGTACAGGCAAGCGTATCTCAATTAAGGATACCCGTGGTATCATCGACGCTATCCTTTCAGGTGCTATTCTCACCGCTCCCACCAAGACTCTTCCGATCTTCGATTTCGTAATTCCTACCGAGCTTCCGGGCGTTGATCCTAAGATTCTTGATCCGCGTGACACTTACGCTAACCCTGAAGAATGGACAAAGAAAGCTGATGCACTTGCTGCCAAGTTCATCGCTAACTTCAAGAAGTTCGAAAATCACCCTGCAGGCAAGGCTCTCGTAGCAGCCGGTCCTCAGCTCTGATAAAGAACGTGAACTGAATAATGTCAGCCATCGTACAATGTGCGATGGCTGATTTTTTTGTAGCTGCCGACAATATATCGTAAATTTGCATACGTTATGGAAATCATTACCACACCAATTGAAGGGGTCGTGATATTACGCCCAAAGGTATTCGAAGATTCACGAGGATATTTCTTCGAGAGTTTTGTTCAGCGCGAATTTGAAGAAGCTATCGGAAAAATTACATTTGTTCAGGACAACGAATCAATGTCACGTAGGGGAGTGGTTCGCGGATTGCATTTCCAGTTGCCCCCTTATTCACAGGCAAAACTTGTCAGATGTGTTCGCGGAAATGTACTTGATGTAGCTGTTGACATCCGTCGGGGATCTCCTACATTCGGAAAACATGTGGCTGTGGAAATCAGTGGCGAAAACCATCTGCAGGTTTATCTCGCCCATGGTATCGCACACGGATTCGCCGTGTTGAGTGACGAAGCGGTTTTCCAATATAAGTGCGACAGATACTATGCTCCAGGCTCGGAGGGAGGTATCGACGCATTCGATCCACAGCTTGCCATCGAATGGCCGTTTGACAGTTCGGAAATGGTCGTGAGTCCGAAGGACCGGCAACATCCTCGGCTCGCCGACATTGAAACTCCTTTCGAATACAGATAACCCGATCTATATGGAATCAGTAACTACAGCCGATTACCTTCGCAACATTTTAATTACCGGAGGAGCCGGATTCATAGGCTCTCACCTGGTGCGTCTGTTTGTAAACAAATATCCCGAATACCGGATCATCTGTCTTGACCTGCTGACCTATGCCGGAAACCTTTCCAATCTGAGCGACGTTGAGAAGAAGCCGAACTTTTTGTTTGTTCAAGGTGACATATGCGATCTTGACCTTGTTAGCTCATTGATGCGTAAATACGATATAGACGGCGTCATTCACCTTGCCGCAGAAAGTCATGTAGACCGGTCGATTCTTGATCCGTTCACGTTTGCGCGTACTAATGTTATGGGTACACTGTCATTACTTCAGGCTGCACGTGTCTATTGGTCGGAGACCCCCACGGGATTTACCGGCAAACTCTTCCATCATGTTTCGACTGACGAAGTATATGGAGCGCTTGAGATCACCCGGAAGGGGGACAACGCACCTTATGGCGATGATTTTTTCACTGAATCCACACCATATCAGCCCCATTCTCCCTACTCGGCTTCGAAAGCTTCAAGTGATCATTTCGTGCGCTCCTATCATGACACATACGGCATGCCGACATTGGTGACTAATTGTTCCAACAATTACGGTCCTTATCAATTTCCGGAAAAACTGATTCCGTTGTTTATTAACAATATACGACATGGAAAACCTTTACCGGTCTATGGGAAAGGTGAAAATGTCCGTGACTGGCTTTATGTAGAGGATCACGCTGCCGCTCTTGATGTCGTGTTCCACAAAGGTGTGCCCGGATCAACTTATAATATAGGTGGATTCAACGAGTGGCGCAACATCGACCTGGTAAGGCTACTGATACGTACTGTCGACCGCTGCCTCGGCAGACCTGAAGGTACGAGTGATAAGTTGATAACATACGTTACCGATCGGGCAGGTCACGATTTGCGCTATGCCATCGACTCGTCAAAACTGCACGATGAACTCGGCTGGAAACCCTCGTTGCAGTTTGAAGAAGGACTTGAACGGACGGTTCGCTGGTATATTGATAATCAGGAGTGGCTTGACCGGATCACGACCGGTGATTACCTGACCTACTGTGACAGGATGTATGGTAAATCAAAAGAAAATTGCTAACTTTGCACTCAATTTTCACCGAGACAGTTAGAATTATAATATGATTGCAGTCAACAATTTGGGTATGCAGTTCGGAAAGCGCGTGCTTTTCCAGGATGTGAACATGAAATTCACACCGGGTAACTGCTACGGTATAATAGGGGCTAATGGAGCCGGAAAATCAACTCTGATGCGTATACTCAGCGATCAGTTGACCCCGACTCACGGCTCTGTTACCCAGGGACCCGGCGAACGCATGAGTGTCCTCGAACAGGATCACTTCAAATTTGATGAATTTACGGTAATGGATACTGTTCTTCAAGGTCATACCGTTCTGTGGGATATCATGCAGGAAAAGGATGCACTCTATGCCAAAACTGATTTTACTGATGCCGACGGTATACGTGCTTCCGAGCTTGAAGAACGCTTTGCCGAACTTGAAGGATGGAATGCCCAGAGCGATGCAGCCGCGTTGCTGAGCGGTCTTGGCATTAAGGAAGACCGTCACTACATGCTCATGAAGGATCTGAGCGGTAATGAGAAAGTGCGTGTGCTTCTGGCAAAAGCGCTTTTCGGCAATCCCGATAATCTTCTTCTTGACGAGCCCACCAACGATCTTGATCTGGAGACTGTAGCATGGCTTGAGGATTATCTGTCCAAATTCGAGAACACAGTGCTTGTGGTGTCGCACGACCGTCACTTCCTTGATTCGGTATGTACCCACACTCTCGACATCGACTATAATAAGATGCAGTTGTTTGCCGGCAACTACAGCTTCTGGTATGAATCGAGTCAGCTGGCATTGCGTCAGCAGCAACAGGCGAATAAGAAAGCTGAAGAAAAACGCAAGGAACTTCTCGAATTCATACAGCGTTTCTCGGCAAATGTCGCCAAATCGAAGCAGACTACTTCTCGCAAGAAAATGCTCGAAAAACTCAATGTCGAGGAGATCCAACCGTCATCACGCCGTTATCCGGGAATTATTTTCACCCCGTCGCGTGAACCGGGTAATAAGATTCTTGAAGTCAAAGGTCTTTCGGCATCGGTTGACGGAGATGTGCTTTTCAACGATGTGAATTTCCAGATTGAAAAAGGGGATAAGGTTGCATTCCTCAGCCATGATCCCCGCGCAATGACAGCATTGTTTGAGATAATAACCGGCAACCGTAAGCCTGATGCAGGAACTTACGAATGGGGTCAGACTATAACTACCGCCTATCTTCCGCTTGACAACTCTGCGTTTTTCAATACCGATATGAATCTTGTCGACTGGTTGTGTCA
>CAZKSF010000083.1:0-6316 GCA_964555405.1 uncultured Bacteroides sp. | reverse complement strand
GAGATATATCTCAAGGGATTCCTCGGCAAGATGCTTTTCTCGGGAGAGGAAGTGCTCAAAAAGGCGTCGGTATTGTCCGGTGGTGAGAAAATGCGCTGTATGATAGCGCGGATGATGCTTAAGGATGCCAATACAATGATTCTTGATTCCCCGACTAACCATCTTGACCTTGAATCAATCCAGGCGTTTAACAACACCCTCAAAGGTTTCAAGGGAAATATCCTGCTTGCGAGTCATGACCATGAATTCATACAGACAGTCTGCAACCGCATTATCGAACTTACGCCCAACGGTATTATTGATAAGCTCATGGATTACGATGATTATATTACCGATGAGAAAGTGCTTGCAACCCGTGAGCGTCTGTATGCTAAATGACAAAAATCAATCATGATATGGTTAAACATGTAGTTATCTTTACTTTGGACGGAACAGCCGAAGAACGACTTGATCTGAGTCGCCGTTTCCGTGATGCCTTGGTTAAGCTCCCCGAAGTTATTGATTGTCTTGTATCAATTGAAGTAGGACTTAACACCAATCCGGCTGAAAAAGCCGATGTAGTGCTTACGGCTGTTGTCCCTACTATGGAGGATGTGGCAATTTATGCAGCTCATCCTGACCATGTCGCAGCTGCCGCCATTCTCAAAGGTCATGTTGCTAACCGCAGTTGTGTGGATTACGAAATCTGAGATTTCGCACTAAAATACGACGCGCTCCGGAAGCTTTGATAATAACCTCCGGAGCGCGTCATTTTTTTGAACTCTTTTTCAGAGAGTGTGCAGGTCGGCGATGGCTTTCAAGGGATCGGGTGCGGCGAATACAAAGTTTCCCGCAACGAGTATATCAGCGCCGGCATCGGCAAGCAGTTTGCCCGTTTCAAGATTCACGCCTCCGTCAATCTCTATCTCGGCTTTTGAACCGGTTGAAGAGATTAGCTGTTTGAGTTCACCGAGTTTGCGTAGCGTGTTTGGGATAAACTTCTGTCCACCGAATCCGGGATTGACCGACATCAGAAGTACCATGTCGATATCTCCGATAATATCAGCGAGCATTGCCACCGGAGTAGCCGGATTCAGAGTGACGGCAGGTTTCATGCCGGCATCGCGAATCTGCTGTACTACACGATGCAGGTGAGTACATGCTTCATAGTGGACATTCATAATCGCAGCGCCACAATCGCGAACCTGTGACACATATCTTCCAGGATCGACTATCATCAGATGGACGTCGAGCGGCTTTTCAGCGATAGGCTGAATTGACTTCATTACCGGAAACCCGAATGATATGTTGGGTACGAAAACCCCATCCATCACATCAATGTGTATTAATTCGGCATCACTGGCATTCACCATTTCAATTGCCTTGCCAAGATGTTTGAAGTCGGCGGAGAGTATCGACGGAGCAACTTTAGTCATATTTAATCTTTAATTGTTTTAGGCGAACGGAAACCTTTGTAAAGGATGTATGCGATGCAAACCACTCCTATGGCAGCTCCGGCATACGTAAGGTAGTCATTATATTTTTCGATGCTTGCGAACAGCTGATCGTAGCTTACAGTCTTGCCGAGCCAATAACCGAGCAATCCGAGCACTGCATTCCATACTCCCGCGCCGAGGGCGGTGAAAATGACGAAAGTACCGATATTCATTTTTGCAAGTCCGGCAGGAATGGAAATCAGCTGGCGCACAGCTGGGATAAGTCTGCCGATGAAAGTTGAGGCGGCGCCATGTCTGTCAAAATAATCTTCGGCATGTTTTACTTTCTCAGGAGTGAGCAGACACATGCGACCGATGCGGCTTGAAGCGAAACTGTAGACAATAGGACGACCTATCCAATAAGCGAGAAAGTAGTTGACCAGAGCCCCGACAACCGCGCCGGCTGTAGCCACAAGGATAATTACAACAAGGTTCATGTCACCACGGGTCACCGCGAGATATGCCGCCGGAGGCACTATGACCTCAGAAGGAAAAGGGATAAAGGAACTTTCGACCACCATCAAAATAAACACCAGCCAGTAGCTTGCGTTTTCGGTGACCCATTGAAAGATAGCAGAGGCATCAAAGATAGCCAGATTGATCATCAGATCAGTCATAATAATAACGTTGATTTAACAGTTGCAAAGTTAACTAAAAAATTTGTTACGTTCAAAACGAAGATACCGGGGATAGTCCCCGCTGCGCGGTGGCTATCCCCGGTGGGGAATATACTTACTTAATTACTTTCAGTGACTGTGGTAATTAATCCTCGATAGTACAGATTGAAACGCGGTTCCAGGATTCTTCCTTAAACATCTCGCCGATACCCTGACCTTCAGCCTGGATGCGGCTTGCTTTAATACCGTACTTCTTGATGAGAGAGTTCTTTACTGATTCTGCACGAGCTGCGGCGAGCTTGATGTTGAAGTCGTAGTTTCCATCCTGAGAAGCGTAACCCTTGATCTGAACCTTAGCTTCGGGGTGATTCTTCAGGTAAGCAGCAATCATTTCTACGTTCGGCATCTGGTCGGCAGTGATCTGAGAAGAACCGATCTTGAAGAATACGTAGCGTACGCTGTTGAGAGTGTTGTTAGTTTCCTTGATAACTTCAACCTGCGGAGCCTGACTCTGGCATGCGAGCAACTGAGCTGCTACGGCTGCTGTTTCTGCCTGACTTGCTGCAAGGGCTGCACCTGATGCTGCGAGATCACCGCGGAGAGCGTTAATCTGTGCGTTGAGGGCATCTACTTCATACTGGTCGTAGGTACGTACACATTTGAACTGATTGCCTCCGATTTTGTAAGTCACACCTGCAAGTACCTGAATGGCTGCGTTGTGACGGTTATAACCTGCTGAAGTCTGTTTAATCGAGTGGTAGCCGGGACCGTCGTTGGTCATTGCATAAACTACACTTGGCTTAACCGAAACAGTGAAATTGTCCGAAACGTTGAAGTTGAAATTAACACCTGCACGGGTTGCGAAGTAATTGTAGTCCTTGCTTACAGCCTCATTATAGAATTTATGACCCCATCCTGCACCTGCTACAAGGTCGATGTCAAACTTACGCGTTGTACACTGATAACCACCGAAAAGGTTGAAAAGGTTAACTGTACCATATGCTCCTACGTAGCTCTGATCGAATGCAGTGGAGCTCTTTACACCTGTCCATGATGAAGTGTTGATTCCGAAAGTACCTTCAACACCGAGTCCGAATGTGGGAGAAATCTGTTTCTCTACATTAACGCCGACAGCGCTTCTGATATTTTTAAAGAAACCGCCTTTTTCGAAGGGAGTGGTAACACCACCGTCTACACCGATAGACCAGTTAGAACCAAAATTAGTCTTTTCTACAGCCTCTTGAGCGGATACTGATGCTACTGACATGGCTGCTAATGCTCCTAAAACAAATAATTTCTTCATCTCTCTTTTTTTTTAAATAACGTTGAAAAATAGTTGAGTTGTTTTCTGTTGCTCCTTCCGCAACTGTGCGTCGGAAGCGTTTTATAACGGTAACACTTTTTATTTCTTTTTTTCGAACCCGGTGTTTGTCCCGGGCTTTGACTTTATAACATCGGTTATCATAGTTTGTTTGATTATTTCCCTTTTTAACATTTGTTTAAGATTGAAAATCCGCTCCATTTAGGCTCTAATCATCGGAAAATGTGTAACTTTGTACTCTATGGATAATTCTGATTTTACTCTCGACGGGTTTGATCCCGATTCGCTTGATAATCTCGCGGTTCCGCTTCGCCGTCCTTCCGGACAGCGGCTCAAACCTGAAGCGGACACTTATTATACCTCTCCCGAGCCCCCGGCCGCCGACAATGTAACGGTTACAGAAAATGAAGTTCAACCGGCACCTGCGCCCGTCAATAATCCCCGACCGGCTCAGGTCTCCCGCGCCGAACAGTCAACTCAACCGGCTCAACCCGCCCAGGGTGCTCAGCGTCGTCATCGTGTATCGCGTGACGAGTCAAGGGGAGCGCAGCAGTCCGACGATTCAGCAGTAAATCATCTTGCCGACCAGGCTGCCGATTTTGCCGGACGGGCAGTCAGGGCTGCCGGACGTGCCGGTAACGCCGCAGGTCAGGTACTCGACAGTATGGATCTCAGTATCCCTACAGGGTGGATACGCGACGGACGTCTTTCCAAGATGTTCGGCTGCGTGCTTATCATGATCGCGTTATACACCTTTATAGTGACTCTTTCTTTTTTTCAGACCGGGGCAGCCGATCAAAGCGTGGTCATGGCGCTTGAACAGTCGGGAATGGCGCTTCCCGAGGTGTCCGCCCAGACCGACAATGTAGGACGTATAACCGGCGCATTGCTCTCCTACAACTTTGTTGCAAGGTCGTTCGGCATAGGTTCATTTGCCATTATCTACCTCATTGCCGCACTCGGATTGGCATTTATGCGAGTCCGTAGATTCAACATATTTTCGCTCACAGCCAAGTCGCTTCTGTCCGCCATTGCTCTGTCAGTAATCGCCGGATACGTTTCGATGCATTTTGTGTCGACTTTCCATTGGGGCGGTTTGCATGGACTCTATCTGAATGAGCTTGTTGACTCATATTCAGGAGAACTGGGTATGTTGTTTCTCAGCCTTTTGCTGCTTGCGGTGGTTATAGTCATCTTCCTTAAGGATATTACCGCAGGCATAAAAGGTTGTGTAGTCGGCTACAGGAATCTCCGCAGTGCTGTTACAAAGGAAAATCGCCGCCGTCGTGCCCGCGAAGTGGCAGAGGCGCGCGAAGCAGCTTTCCACAAGGCTGCCATGGAACGGGCTTCGCAACCTGAACCCCAGCATAGTCAGGAAGAGAAACCTGTCGCCGCTCCCGTGCAGACTCCCGTCACACCGGCATCGACTCCGGCACCCGTCCCACCGGTACAAACAGTTGCATCTACTCCGGAAAAGGTCGATCCTCAGCCGGAGGTATTATCGCCCCTTCCTGATACTGTGACCATCGATGAGAATCTGGCGAAAGCATACATCCCCGAGCCTATTGTTCTGGCATCAACGGTACGTGATAACGCACCTGACTTGAAGCCTGAGCTTGAAGAAGTCGAGGATTTCGATATAGAAGATGATATCGACGATGATCTGATAGACGATTCCGCGACTCCCTACGTTACGCAACCGGCAACATTACCAGTCGCAGAAACGGCTGCGGCAATATCTGTTCCTGAAATCGACACTACTCCGGGTGTCGGAGAACCGTCCGTAGATTCCGTTTCACAGACAGTTATTCCACCGGTTCCGCCGGTTAGTGAAAAAGCGGAGACACCTGTGGAGACACCTGTCAGAAAAGAACCGGAGGTTATAGTTCGTCAGGCACCCGAAATAAAAGAATCGGATCACATAAACAGCCAGCCTTACGATCCGACAGCCGAATTATCGCATTACCGTTATCCGACGCTTGATATATTACACGAGCGAGAAACACGCACTAACACTGTCGATCTTGCCGAACAGGAAGAAAACAAACAGCGGCTTGTGGCTACCTTAGGTAGTTTCGGCATCGGCGTGTCGCAGATCGAAGCTACTATCGGTCCTACGGTCACCCTTTATGAAATAGTACCGTCGGAAGGAGTGAGAATAGCCCGTATCAAAGCCCTAGAAAACGACCTTGCCCGAGCCATATCGGCGATCGGTACCCGAATCATTGCCCCGATACCTGGCAGAGACACCGTTGGTATCGAAGTGCCCAACAAAGATCCTCAGGTCGTGCCCATCCGCACCATTCTTGCCTCGGAAGCTTACCAGAACACCCGCATGGAGCTGCCCATGGCGATGGGTGTGACTATAGACAACACAGTTTACCTTGCCGATCTGTGCAAGATGCCTCACCTGCTTGTAGCCGGTGCTACCGGTATGGGTAAATCGGTAGGTCTCAACACAATCATCGCGTCATTGCTCTATAAGAAGCATCCTGCCGAGCTGAAATTCGTACTTGTCGATCCGAAAATGGTGGAATTCAGTCTTTACCGGCGTCTTGAAAACCATTACCTTGCCAAGTTACCCGACCAGGAAGATGCCATTATCACTGATCCTATGCAGGTAATCCCCACACTCAACTCGCTGTGTCTTGAGATGGACAACCGCTATATGCTGCTTAAGGACGCCTATGTGCGTAACATTACCGAATACAATTCCAAATTCATTCAGCGGCGACTTAATCCCCAGAAAGGTCACCGTTTCCTACCTTATATAGTTGTGGTGGTGGATGAATTCGCCGATCTGATAATGACTGCCGGCAAGGAAGTCGAACAGCCTATCGCCCGCATCGCACAGAAAGCACGAGCCGTCGGCATACATCTTATCCTTGCCACTCAGCGTCCGT
>CAZKSF010000082.1:0-10259 GCA_964555405.1 uncultured Bacteroides sp. | reverse complement strand
GTAACCCCCTGAGATTTTTATTCTCCGAAAGTCGGCTTACTTCGGATGGTTACGTAAAAAAAAACGGTGCGAGCATTGCTGCGTGCACCGTCATATATACCGTCTTTGAATGATTATCATTCGGTATCCGTCACCAATCGAATTGGTATTGCGTCACCACCACCACCATTCTCTGTTTTTGATATTGCCGTATTAGTAAGACCATTAAAGTTAAGATCAAAATAATTCATATCCCAACCCATATAATATTCACCTTGAGTAGTAGCAACTCCGGTATAAGTCCAATAAACTGAACCCGGAGCATTTTTCATATTCATAGGGATGGGTCGTAGTGAATTATTATCTTGTCCCCATAGATTAAAATTTCTTTCAACTGATCCATATCTAAGTGTCCCCCTATCTGCCACCGGCATTGAAGCGTTACTATAAGCCTGAATCGTTCTTCGACCCATGCCAGTAGTACCGACCGGGAAGAAAATCTGATGTGCATTTGACGAATTATAGCAGATAAAACCACGCATCCCATCAGGAGAGGACAATACATTATTTGTATTATTTTTGTCCATAAAACCAAAAGCACTTGCCGTGGTGGATGCCGGGGCAGTCGCACCGTCACCATACAATACGCCTATACCGAAGTCTGCTCTCGGATCAAGCAAAGTCTGAAAGTCTGCAATGGTCGGAACACGATATGGTTTACCACTTATTTTAAAATTAGCCCAATGCCATGAATGGTCTGTATTGCCCGCAATATCTTTCCAACTTGCATTTGTGGTAGTACCTGTCAATTTAAAAGCATTATTTCCGGGAGGCGAAAGTGGTCCAAACGCAGCTACATTATCTGAAATATTTGATACAGCAATAGCCTGCCGATAATTACCTCGCTTAAAATAAGCTCCGAACAACAGAGGATTGTGTGCGAGTACGCCGTTTACAGTAGTCTGTTCCTCAAAGGCACCGTCACTACTGTAAACATTATATGAACTCCAATAGGGTCCATCATCAATAACCTTTATGGGCTGATTATAACCTTGACGGACAAAAATATTATGCACACAAGTATTACCATGATAAGTGATTTCAACTATGGCGCACTTTGACACGTTAGAAGCGATATTTTCCGTAAAGTTAATAGTGAAATTTACGGCAGACAGAGTATTTCCCGTCACGACATTACCGCCTCCCGTTGAATTCGGTCCTGCCTGAAGCGAAATAAAACCTTCTGCCCCTTTCGAGACAGTCTTGATAGTCGCTTTCCATTCTCCCTGCGAAATCATCGGTTCAAATTGATTGCGTGATCCTTCATGAATACGATGATACAATATAACATTGAAGGGATCAGGTTTATTCTTTGATTTGTCGGGATTTTCGTGAGCGCGCCATACTCCCTTAGGATTGGTAATACGCTTTGACTGCAAAACTGTCACATCTTCCGCCCTTTCCTCGGTACCATCACCAAACTTTGCAGTGAATCGAATTACCGCCTTTCGATAATAATCCTCATACGGATTATTGCCTGAAAATCCCGAGATTCCACACATTGACTTCGGTTGAGTCCAGAACTTAAGAATTAAAGTTGTGCTGACATCTCCTTCTTTATCAACTGTACGTATAACTTTATAAGAGTTACGCCCGGTACCGTGCACACCGTCAGTGAGATCGGCTGCCTTGAATACACGTTTATGTAAATCAGTAGTATTTTTTATATCATCATCTCCGGACATAGGTGTGAACCCTGATCCATAATAATAGTTACGGAACTGATTAAGAACTGCTCTACCATCTCTACGATTAGTTCCGGTTCCTGAAACACCCCCATATTGAGCAGCAAATCCTGCAAAACTTAAATTTCGAATTATCGCAGCTGGCATTGGAGTAGATTCATCATTATATTGATCAGGTACTTGTAGACGTAAGAAACCCGCCCATATTGGTGTAACAAAATATCTATGGGCTTCATCTTTTATTTCTTTACCGTCTTCGTTCAATTGGTAATAAGGCGAACGATGACGACCATATACATAGTTAGTACTACTATTTGAAAATGTCGTAAAATTTTGAGTCAAGGGGTTAAATGTGGAACTATTATACCCTGATGCATTTATATATACGTCTCTCCACCATTCGAACTCAAGCGTACGGTCAGCAAAATTAGTGCTACCGCTGGTAGCCGGCGCAACCTGGTAGGTCTTGTCGGTTTCGTCATATGGAGCCCAGTTGTTTTCAATGATTTCGGCAGTCAATTCTGAAATATCACCCACAATGGTAATAGGATATTCAACCGAGGTATTATATGAGTACGGAATATATACCTCCGATGCATAAATCACCGGCGGATCTACCTTATATTCTATATGCCAGTCAGGCTGATTTGCATAACCATTGAATCCGAGAGTCACCTGATAGTGATGATTACGGGCTGCATTATAGTTATACTCGGTATCCTGCCCAAGCATGAAACGATAACGGATTTTACCGAAAGAAATGGGAATAGTATCACATCTATAGTAAGCCTCAACCTCTATAAAGGTACCGTAAGGCACATTATCCCGATAATCATCTTTGCCTAACTCATCCTCGGGAAGTCCGGTTCCGAGACCGGTACCGACACTATCCGGATCCTGATGCTTATTAAACCATTTTTTTATTTCCGGATTGGGTTCATCCGTCCAGTCACCCTGCATGTTTTCATAAAAATACAGAGCCTGTGAATTATATTTATGATCCGATCCTAATGTTCCTGAACCCTTGGCGACTGTAAGCCAATTTTTATATTTATCTCCGTCAGGGTCATATGCCGTGGCAGTTTCGGTTATTCCTTTATTGTTATAATAAAGCACCTGATTACGTTCCTCAGCCGGTAAAGATTTACCGAAGTACGCATCGGTCACCTCACCCTCACCCGGTTCATTCGGGATTCCAAGCGCACAGCTCAAAGGTATCTGACGTATTGACACATTATGGATATAAACGAAGATTCCCTGGTGGAGGCCGGAGCCGTCATAGGCGACGGTCACTTTGGAGGCGAGGCGGCGGATCCAGGCGTGGATTGCACGGTTAGTCGGGGTGAACATGAGTATCGGAGCCTCGAAGCCTTCGCTCGACTGTTTCTCCATATCGGTGAAATAACCGAACATCTGGTTGTTTGCACCAACATTATTGGGATTCCAATCGAATGAAATGGATTTCAGTCCCTCTTCGGTCTTAATTTCTGAACCATGGGTAGTAGCAAGATTGCCTACGTTTGCCGCCACATACATGCGGTAACGTCCGAAAGGAATATCCTTGAGCGTGAATGATACACGTGGGGTCTTGTGTGTGACCTCGTTGTCTGCCCAATCCTTGTTGGAATCCTCGTCATCGGGAATGGCGTCATCAGGATATTCCTCCTTACCGGCTGTCAGATCCCATTGTACTTTCTCAACTCCGCTGGGGGTGTAATTAGGAGCCAGATACACCGATTTCATATACTCTCCCTCAGTGTTATACACGGCAACGAACAGTTCGTTGATCGTTTCGATTGCCGTACCGCTTGAACGCGAGCCGCCGATAGAAGTCGCCGCCAGATCGCTGAACGATATTACGGCAGTCATATCTCCCGAGCCGTCAGGAATCTCATAATCCGACAGATCAAGACGGTCTTCACACGATGTGAATGTGATTAAGAATGTAAATAGAAGAAGAATGTATGACGGGATTGGCTTGATTTTCATTTCCGGGAATTTCTGACAGTTATGATTAGAAACCAAATGATGGACGAAGGTCTACGCCGATATAAGGAACAAGTGTCACCACGGCCTGGACATCGTATTTCCATATGTTCATGACCACCTTGACATGAGTGTTTCGGGGAAGTAACGGGAGGTTGCGGAGAGGCTCTGCCTCGAATGTGTATTCTGATCCTTCAATCCATTTCCCCTCCTTGTCTTTCGCCTTTACGGTTATGTACACACTATAGGGATTGGTGGTGTCCGGATTATATTTACTCTCGCAGAAATAATATGGTACGCTCCACACCAACGGATAATCTTTATTTCGGGGTATAAAATTTTCTGAATTTGCAGGAGGCACTGCCGCTCCCCGAAAAGTGTAAACTTTATGCGTTGCATCACCCGGAATATCGTACTTGGTTATATAGCGTCCATTGAGATCATTAGTGCTTGTTTCATCTTTAGCAGGATCGTATTCAGTCTCGCGTGGAAGAAAGTATTCTTTGTCAGCTATCTGATTGAACACGACATCGGTCACGTAATAGTTTTCAAAAGTTGCGGAGGAATTTGTGGGAGGCATTCCACCATTTACGGCTGCGATGGAGAATGTAAACTTCACTGCCGACCGGGTAATGAAGAATTTCTTGTCGATCTGCTCGATGAACGGCTGTCCGGCAGGGCGTGACTGGAACGGCACGTTAAAATCAAACACCTCGCTCATCGGTATGAATGTTCCGTTTCCGGCATCCGAATTATTGATGAGGATATGGTCATTATCGGCTGTGAGTGTGATCCGTTCGATGTAACCGCCCTCTTCATTATCATAGGCGCTGTATTTGGTGCCTTCCTTAAGTAGATCGAAGTCCACTCCGGCATTTTCTTTGACAAAAGCTTCGTTAGCTAAAAGATAGATTCTCTTGTCCTCGCCTGAATGTACCTTAAAGACAAGATTATCGAAAAGCACGCCTCCGTCGTCACTGAAAGTGAAAAGTCGGTTGTGTTCTATCTCTCCGTTTGCTTCGGGGAGATATGGTATGTTGGTTTGTAAATTATCGCCATTCTCATTCTCATCCTTATTCTGCGCACCACGGATAATGATCACACGGAGTGTCTTGATTTTTTCATATCTTGAATCCGGTCCTTCGAAATAAGTTTCGTCATCGGCCGGAGTCCGTGAAGCGCGCGACTGTGGGTCGACGGCATCATTAAGCACCCCGACCGTCAGGTTAAGGTACACATCACCGTCGGACACTTCCGCCGGATCGTGTATGTCGGGACAGTCCGAACCGTTATCGAAGATGCAAGATGATAATGCTACGGATGACAGTATGGTGAATAATATGTTGACTATTTTTAATTTCATCACAGATCAGCGTCATTGATGCGTACTATCCAGTCGTTGATTTTTATGTAGGTACGTATCCAGTAGTTATTCGCGTCGAGGAAGAAGATCAGATCCCAGCGGCTCTCGCGGTCAAGGAATTCCTGCGATCCCATATAGGCGAATTCCTGACTCTTGAGCAGCAGAAGATAATTCAACAGAGGTATATCTACTATCGTCTCGCCATCCTTGTCCGATCCGGGTGCGTTGCGGGTGATGACAAGACGCGGTTTATTTTCTAAGTAAAGTCGTGAGGTGCTGAACTCGGCAAATGCGAGTACGGCTTCCGTTCCGTCGGTGTTTCCACCGGCAGATGCCTGTCCCCTTGTCCAGGGATAGTAAGTGATGGGGGTGGCGTCGGCCACCGGTATGTTCTGCCAGTTGAGCAGCGTGTTGTTGTCGTTGGCGATGACGTAATTGAAATTATTGTCATCCACCGGCTGACCGTTGAGTTGCTGGAGCAGGATGCGGATATTGTTCGTATCCTTCATCATGCGCACCGTTCCTTCGGTGTAGGTGAAGGTCTCTTCCGTGACTTCCAGCTCAAGCAGTCCGTAAAACAGATTGTGGAGTTTGGTTCCTTCGGGACTGGTGATGCAACCGGCGTTCATCTCCACCTCGTTTGACTGGAGCATTACGCCCGCCGCGGGCTGCTCGACAAAGTGGAATGATGCCTCGCTACATTGAAGTCCGCCATAAGCGACGAAGGTGTATTTACCCGCCGGCAAATCGATATTCATCCGGTAATTCTCGTCGGACAGCACGCTTGTCAGCTCGGTACGTGTCTCAATATACTCACCCCGTTCGTTGTAGACTAAGAGTGTGAGACAGTCGACCTGCGACGGAAACGCATTGGCATACTCCATGTTGTAATCATACACGAACCGGAGACGCGCGCCCACGGGGCACTCTTCCTGGTCATCGAAAACTACGTCGCATGACGAGAAGGTTATCATAGGCGCGGCAACAAGTGCCGTGCCTATGATTGTTGTCAAGATGTTACGTTTTAGCGGGTTCATCTTTTTTGATTAGAATTCGATATTATTTACACGAACTACCCAAGGAAGTACCTCGGAAGTAACTTCGATGTATACGCTCTCATCCTCGTCGGGAGTGCCGGGACCCGGTTTGTGCGGATCGTTCTCCGAAATACGCGGGTGACCCAGGTTATTGATCTTGGTGACAGCGAGTTTATAAACGTTGTTACGTACTACAGCGAACTCCATCGGGCCCATGATACCGTTGAAACCATTGTCGTTGTGACGGTTCCAGTAGTAATAGTAGCAATAGTAACCCCAGCCGAAGTTTGCATCGTAGCTGCGCTGATAGAGAGCGATACCTTGACCGGTTGCAGCTGCCTTGAACGCATCCTTTACGATTTTGTCTTCACCTTCGAGATTATCACCGTCCGGATAACCTGCGGCTGCCCATTTCTCATAAGCATAGTTGGCGGAATTTTCATCTACAGCAAGGTCATCAGTTACTTTGGCGTTATAATAAGTTTTTGTAGCCTCATCATAGTATCTGAATACGAAATCACCGCCTATGCCGCCTTTACCGAATACCGCACGGTAGAGACGTCCGGTACGGTTGATCGAACGGAGCTCCCAATATCCGGTAACCTGAAGATTGCCATCTTTGTCTTCTTCCTCACCGGTCTTGATAAATACGAACTGTGCGTCTGCTGAATTGATAGCAGCTTCACGAAGGTTTTCCCAGCCTGCATAAAGAACTTTTTCATACATGAAGATGATCGGATCCTTATCAGTTCCTTCAGCATCATTATTGAAAGCTTCAGCTACAGCAATGGTATTTGCATTATTAGTCTTTTCTGCTATATCGGTCGGTGACGAGAATTTGGCTTTGAATACTACACCTGTTGAAATACCGTTGATCTGTCCCTGAATCGAAGGAATGGTATTTTCAGTTGAATAGCACCAGATTTTGTACACATCATGGTTTTTGTCCGGACCCCATCCTTCGGTGTTCTGAGTTTCACCTTTTACCACATCGGAGCAAAGATACATCGGCCAACGGTTGCTGTACACGTCGGTATTGTCGATTGTACCGTCGTTGTTGAAGAACGGATAGTTGAAATAACTGTCGAATGCAGCCGGTGAAGTGGAAGTGGAGCCGCTTGTATCCTCATCATTCTTATCGCCTTCTCCTTCTTCGTAATCACCGTCTTTCCAGGCTAAGTAAACACTGTTTTTCCAGGCGATATTGTAATCAGCCACATAGTTGCCGAAAGGCGTTGTGTATCCGCCGTTACCGTCGAAAACCCAGGGCTGCTCAGGCTGACAGATACCTGCCAGAAGCTCGGCTTTGGTAACTCCTACGATAGAAGAACCATCCGCTGCAACGGGAGCTACAGTGCGGGGCAGATAATAAAAGCTGTTCGACTGGTTTACCAGGAACATCTTCTGTAATGTCACCTTGACGAGCACTTCTTCAGTAGGAACGCCGTTTTCTTCTACATAGAGTACATCATAGGTGAAATCTTCATTTTCAGATGCGTCACGGAAGTCAAATCGTGCGCATGCTCGCTCTACCTTTATAGCACCACGTCCGTTGCCAAGGTTGTCTATCACTATTGCTTTACCCTCTTCATCGGTTGTATTCAAGGTGTTGCTGCCTGACAGATTGAACGGATTATCCTCAGTGGTGAACGCATTCCATGATGTGATGTTTGCCGGAAGTTCACGTTCAGCGATAAGAGCGTTTGTCATAAGGAAAGCATCATGCGACCAGATCGAAGATGTTCCGTCACCGCTTACAGAGTTCGGGGTGATAATCTTGCCGGTTTCCATGAGCCAGTCTGTACTTCCCTGTTCAGGACCCTCTACCTGCTCACCGTTAACCATGTCACCTAACAGTTTGGCACGCAGGTTCAGGGAAGGATTACAGAATACGAAGATATTTGTCTTTAAAGGCTTATCGGCGTTTTTCCACTCAGCATTCGCTGTTGTGAGAAAATCATAGTAAGAGCTTAGTTCCTGTTTGGAGAACTTCGACTTTGCCACAAATGAAGATTTGGCGGGATTCTGTGCTGTCAGGTTACCGGCTGTAACCGCAGCAGCTGCAATAAATTCGTTGGCATGGGCGTCAGCGAGGACTATGATCGCTTCATTTACCGCATTCTCATAGTCTTTACCGATCTCGAAACCACCCGAGCTGGCAGAGCCGCTACCTGTCGGATCTTCAGTAACGCTTCGTGATCCGCCGGCATTGGGGAGGTCGATTCTGAGAGAGAAGAACACTCCCGGCTGCTGATCTTCAGGAAGAGTTCCCTGACCATCAGAACCCACGTCGATCTTGTCATCGGAGCAGGCAGCAAACATCAGCGCTGTCATAGCCCCATAAAGAAAACGTTTGGCTAAATTCATGTTGAAAAAGTTAAGTTGTTTTGAATGGATTGAATTATTTGTTTTTTCTATCTGTTTGTCATTTTTCTTCCTCGACCACACCGGTAACTATTTCTTCCGGCAGAAGGTAGGTCACGGAGGGAGTGGAGCGGAGGGTCTGGATGCGCTCCAGTTCGGCTGCGGCGCCGGGGAGGTTGCGTTCGGCAGCCTGTTTCATGTAGTTGATGGCTACGTCGAGGTCACCGCGGCGTGCGGCAAGCGAGCCGCGTGTGTAGGCGGCTTCGGCGCTGAGTCCGGCATCGCGGAGGTACACTTCGGCCGCATCGAGTTCACCGCGCTTAAGCATGATGTTCGCCGCATTGAGGTTGGCAAGCTCGTCATGCGGCCACACCGCCACCGCCTTCATATACACCTCATCATATTCAGGAGAGCCTTCCTTTATAAATAGGCTTAATAATCACAGAGTAATATCGTTTTACGCACATATTCACGTACACTTTTACCATTCATCAAAATCAATTGCCGGACAACAGGAGTATTTGATTCCTATTGTCCGGCAATTAGATAAGCCCGGTTTAAATCTGCAGGAGGCGATTTTGAAATGTGAGTTTTACGCACAAATTTACGCACACTTTTCAAGATATATAATGCACAATGCACGATCAACCAACGATGTACAAGTAGGGGCGTCGATACATCGCGCCCGCATCCACATTCAAGAAACAGGGGTGTATAAATTCACGATTCACGATGCACCAACGATGTACAAGTAGGGGCGTCCGATACATCGCGCCCGCATCCATCGGATTGATTAATAAGTGTATTATCCGGTCGTAACGAATGCAGTTTTGATAATGTGGGCGCGATGTATCGGCGCCCCTACTTGAGGTCGCCGTTAAAATTGGTCAAAAAAAAAGCTGTGATCGAATGATCACAGCTTTTCAATGATGGAGTTATGCTTTATACACCCTGGAGTTTGAAGGTGACAGGCAGTGTGAACCATACATTCACGGGCTGACCGTTCATCTTACCGGGGATGAAGTTAGGCAGAGACTTAACAACTCGAACTGCTTCCTTGTCAAGGTCGGGGTCCTTAGAGCGAACCACCTTAACCTCGCCAACTTTACCAGTCTTAGTTACGACGAACATAACCACAACGCGACCCTGGATACCGTTTTCCTGAGCGGCTGCCGGATAACGCATGTGATCCGACACGTACTTAAGAAGAGCAGCGTCACCACCGGGGAATGTCGGGGGCTGTTCTACAGAAGTGAACACCTGGTTTTCTTCAACCTCGGGTTTCTTCTCTTCAACGACCACAGCTTCTTTGTGCTCCTGAGCGTTGATGATATCGTCCACACCACGGTCCTCGTTAACAGTACCGATGGCACGTTCATCTTCCTTGATTTCGTCCTGACTCTTGATTTCCTCCTGGACTTCTTCGTCTTCCACAACGGCGATCTCAGTCATCTTGGCAGTGTTAAGGATTTCTTCCTTAAGCACTTCTTCAGGCTGCTGTTCTTCGACGCGCTGCATTTCCTCTTCGGGCTGCTCCTCAACTTCTTCGGTAGTAGCCATTTCGACCATAGCTTGTTCGATAGCATCCTCGGGGCGGGCTTCGGCACTCTTTATCACGGTGTTAACCACGAAAGCGAGTACGAATACCACAGCGAGAACGAGAATAACGGCGATCATCGCCTTGTTATGACGGCCAACGGAGTTCTTACGAAGTACGTATGCGCCATATTCCTTATTCTTTTGATCAAATACTATGTCGGTCCATTCTTTTGATGAAAGATCTAC
>CAZKSF010000081.1:0-11222 GCA_964555405.1 uncultured Bacteroides sp. | reverse complement strand
TGCGGCATCCGCCGCCGATGCTGTCGCTGAAGTAAAAAGCCTTACCGTATGGGAGCTGTGTCTTGAGGGCGGGTATATAATGATACCGCTGGCAATTCTCTCGGTAATATGTATATATATCCTTGTAGAGCGTGCGATAGTCATTAACCGCGCCGCGCGTGAGGACCGTACATTCATGCGTCGCATCAAGGATTACATTCATGATGAAGAGTTTGATACGGCATTAAATCTATGCCGCAGTATGGATACCCCTTACTCGCGCCTTATAGCCAAAGGTATCAGCCGTATAGGGCGTCCGATGAACGATGTGTTGGTCGCAATTGAAAATACCGGCAATATCGAGGTAAGCCGTCTCGGCAAGGGGCTTCCGTGGCTCGCCACTACAGCCGCCGGCGCTCCGATGCTCGGATTTCTCGGTACGGTCATCGGCATGGTGCAGGCGTTTTTCAATCTGGCATCCGCGGGCAGCGCCGCTAATATCGGAGTGCTTGCCGGAGGCATATACGAGGCGCTGGTAACTACTGTCGCAGGTCTTATTGTCGGTATCATAGCGTTGTTCGCCTATAACTACCTGGTAGCGCGAATTGATGCCGTGATGCGTCAGCTGGAGACTAAGACGATGGAATTTATGGACCTTCTCAACGAACCGGCATAATATCATGTCACTCAAACGCCAGCACGGCATGATGTCGCTGTTTTCCATGGCATCGATGACCGACGTGATTTTCCTGTTGTTGATCTTTTTTATGGTCACCTCGACATTTGTGTTCCCCACCGCACTTGATATCACTCTGCCGGAGGGAACGGATCAGGTAGCCATCAAACCTACCACAAGAGTGTATGTGGATAAGGAACAGAAGCTTTATCTATCGTTTTCCGGAGAGGAACCGGCAGAGGTCGATCAGGACCAGCTGTTGGGTTTGCTTCAGCTTGATCTGAGCCGTAATCCTGAGCAGAGTATTGCCGTGTATGCCGACGAGGATGTGGCTTATGGCGCCGTTGTGAAAGTTCTCGACATGGGGGCGAAGAATGGTTTCAAGATGGTACTCGCCACTAAGGCAGCGCCCGCTGCCGTCCGCCCGGTAAATCAATAATTCCTCCCGACAAATGAACAGTAATCAAGACAAATCCGATAAATCACCACGTATCTGGGGCATAGCTGTCACAGTGGTGTTTCATGCCGTATTGCTGTTTGCTTTGGTATGGCTGGCGCTTGACTTTGTGCCGGGGCAGGATGAAGATCGCCGCTGGCCGCCGGTGAAGGATGATGAACTGCTCTATGGAGGTGAATATGTAGTGCTCGGTGAGCCGGTATCGACTCCCGATGCCACAATACCGGCAGCCGAGGATAATGCTTCGGACCGTCAGGATCAGCAGCAACCCGAAGGAACGGATTCAGAGGATGCAGGCGAACCGTTGGCTGAAGCCGCTACTGTGGTCACACAGCAGACACCGGCTCCCGTGCAGTCAACAACTAAGCCTGAACCGAAACCTGCAGGTCCTACGCAAGCCGAGATCGAAGAGCAGCAACGGCTCAAGCGTCAGCAGGAGGCATCCCAGAGAATAAATAATCGCGTTACATTCGGGAACGGTTCCGGAAAACCTGATGCCAAAGGCGGATCACCTGAAGGTAATTCAACCACAGGGGCTATGAGTGGTGCTCCCGGAACCGATCTGGTTGGACGTACGCTTGCATCGTGGACCAAACCGACCGGACGGGCTACCGGTACTATTGTCGTATCGGTAAGCGTCGACCGTAAGGGACGGGTAGTCAGCGCCCGCTATGCTTCCGGTACAGGGGCTGTGGCGGGAAGCAGCGCCGCGCGTCGCAGTTGCGAGCAGGCAGCGTTGAAGTCGACATTTTCGGTAAATGAAGATGCTCCGGCGACACAGAAGGGTACCATTACCTACAGGTTCGAATAGAACAAAAAAAAGTGACCTCCCCTACATAGCAAAAGAGGATGCCACTGCATGTGTTAGTATAGTCGTTGTAAGATGTCAAAGATGATTATGTTACAAAGTTACATCAATATGTCGATGATATGCAACGCCTTAATCCTAATGAAGAGTATGAAAGGTATAATAAGGTCACTGAGCGGGCGAAAATCCGCGATAACAGGTCAAAAAAAATCGCGGTATCATGCATTTCTATTTATCGGACTTGCGGTTCTGGCATTGATTCCGTTATCGTGCGGACATAAGGCGCCATCGGCGTCGGAGGCTGATTTCCCGGCATTGTCGGAGATACGTGACTCATTACGCGTATTCAACCTGTCATGGGTGCAGCAGGCAATAAGAGAACGTCTTGCCGAAGCACAGGACAGTGACGAGATATACGGACTCTATGTCGAGGATATGACGCGACGTTATTATATAGGCGACGCCGATTCGACTCTTGTGCTTGCCGAGCGTTGTGCGGCGTATGCCGACCGAAATCCTCTGACACCGTTCCGTCATGAACTCAAGCAGCGGGCATTACGTGCTTTTGGCGCTGTTTACACCCAATACTATTCTCAGCCCGATTCAGCGATATACTATCAGAAGCTGGTTCTGGAATCAACCGATCCGACCAATCTGCCGGACTATCTGGTGAGTTACGGTAATCTTGCCGACGCTTACAAATACGGAGGCGACTATGTGAACAGTGTCGGTGCTTACCGGCAGGCGATACTGCTTGCTGATTCCGCGAAAATGCAGCCGCAATATTTTATCGATTTGTATTGCGGTCTGGCGGCATGTTATACTGATTTGCGTAATTTTGAAGAGAGTAAAATATGGTGGGACCGTGCACAGGATCTGTGGGAGGTGATGAACAAAACCGAACGCAGCCGCTATCTCAACAACCGTGGTAATGATTACTATTATCAGAAGGATTACGAGGGTGCGTTAAGGATGTTCACGCAACTCGATTCGCTGTGTGAAGGTGATCCGGATATGGCGTGGGATCAGCTTTTATGTCATGTGAATCTTTCGGATGTTTACCTCAAACTCGGTTATCCCGATCAGGCGAAGCCTCTTATTGAAGAGACTGAAAAATTCTTTACGGAAGTCCAGTACAATCCTGCCGTAATATCGTATATCCGGACGCAGGAGATGGATATGGCGCGTCAGCAGGGAGATTACGCTCTTGTGGATAAACTTATACGCGAGAATCCGTTGCCTCAGGGCATCCGTCCCGATCAGGCGGTATTGCGGCTTGACTTCCTGCGGCGTTATTATCGGGAGAAACCCGACTATCGTCTCGCCATTGAATATGAAGACCAATATCAGGCTCTTGATGATTCATTGCGTGACGAGCGCGTGCGCATGAAATCGGCTGAGTTGCGCAGCCGTCATGAACGTGATGAGACTATTTTGCGCCAGCGTGTTACCATCAGCGAGAAGGAAACACGTCTGATGAGAACCTATGCAATTGTGGCGGCCGCCGGTCTGGCACTGCTTCTGTTGCTTGGGGTTGTGGTGGTGCAGCGTTATCAGAGACGTAATGAAGCACGTCGGTTCCGGGATAATATAGTGGAAATGCGTATGGAGAATATCCGAAACCGCATTACTCCTCACTTTATTTATAACGCATTGAACAATGAGATCCTTGCCCGCGAGAAGGGTAATCCCACACGTATGCCCGTGCTGGTGGATCTGTTGCGCCGCGGTCAGATGCTCGCTTCCGACTTCTGTATACCTCTGGACGAGGAGCTGAAATTTATAGAACTTTATCTTGATGTACAGAGTCAGATTGTCGGTGAGATAGATTTCCGTCTCCGTTATTCCAACGATCTTGACTTGCATAAAATATTGCTCCCGTCGATGACCATACAGATATTTGTGGAGAATGCGGTGAAGCATGCATTCCGGCTGATGCCGGAAGATGCCCGTAAAATACTGTTGATCAATGTCGATCATCATGACGGGCGTACATTCATAGAGATAAGCAATAATGGATCTGCACTCTCTCCTGTTACGTCCCGCGACAGTACAGGTACGGGAATGAGGGTTATATTCCAGACAATTCACATGCTCAACGAGCGTAACCGGGAAAAAATCGAAATTTCCATTGATCGCCGTGCCGATATGGGTGACGGGCTGTACATTGTGCGATTGTCGATACCGGACAGTTTTGATTATTCATCGGGCGCTATAGCGACACACGAATGACAGACGACGGAAAAATATCGGTGATGATCGTCGATGACAATAAGGCGGCGATTGAGGTGCTGGCTTCCGCACTGGAGAGCAGGTTCTCCTCTGTCGTGCGGATAGTGGCTTCGGCGTGCAGTGTACGCGATGCAGCCTCTCTTATAGAGAAGTGGCATCCCGATTTATTGTTCCTGGATGTTGAATTGCCCGATGAAAGCGGTGTGGACTATGCTGCCGAGCTGCACAGACGTATAGGTCCGGCGATGAAGATAGTGCTGTATACGTCTTATGAAAAATATCTGATAGGGGCTTTGCGGGCAAGTGCATTCGATTTTCTGTTGAAACCCCTTGCCGAGAGCGAGCTTATTACGGTAATGTCGCGCTATATTTCCGCCCGTGCCGGTAATGCGGGAGTTCCGGCTGCACGTGAGTCTGAGAAAGAGATGTCATCAGGCGGTGGTGCGGGTATGCGGCGTCTGATGGTCACTACCTCTACGAATGACAAACTGGTGCTGCGTCCGGATGACGTGGGGCTGTTCCGTTATCATTCCGACCGTAAGCGTTGGGAAATCGTACTGGATAATCAGCAGACTTATCTGCTCTACGGTCAGACTACCGCAGAAGACATCCTGGAATATGCGCCACAGTACGTGAGGATACATAAGACACTGATTATTAATATCAATTATCTGGCGATCATCCAGGAAAGCACATGTGTGATGCTGCCGCCGTTCGACAGTATCGGTGATCTGCGCATCTCAAAGAATTTCCGTAAGGATCTGACCGACCGATTTTATTCCCTATAACGAAATATTATGAGTACCTTAACGCCTGACTGTCGACCCGCGCTTGTGGGAATGACTCTTGATCAATTGCGTGATGCAGCCGTCAAATGCGGACTGAAAAGTTTTGCCGGCAAGCAGATTACGGATTGGATATATTCGAAGCGGGTACGTTCTATTGATGAAATGACCAATATATCGCTTGCCGGACGCCGCAAGCTTGCCGAAAATTACCGTATGGGACTGGAAGAGCCGGTGACCGTACAGCGCTCGGCTGACGGTACGATAAAGTATCTGTTCCGTGGTGTCGGCGGACGTGACATCGAAAGTGTATATATTCCCGACCGTGAGCGAGCCACGTTATGTGTGTCATCACAGGCGGGGTGCAAGATGGGTTGTACTTTCTGTATGACCGGTCGAGGCGGATGGCAGGGTGACTTGTCCGCTACCGCTATTATCAACCAGGTGCTGTCAGTGAAGAATTCCTTGTCGCTGACCAATATTGTCTTTATGGGGATGGGAGAGCCGATGGATAATCTGGACGCGGTGCTCCGGGCAATCGAAATACTGACCGCTGACTGGGGATTGGGATGGAGCCCGAAGCGTATCACCGTGTCGACTATCGGACGCCTCGACACTCTGAAGCGTCTGCTCGAAGAAACGCGTGTGCATGTGGCGGTAAGTGTACACTCTCCTTTCAGTGACGAGCGGGCGGGACTGATGCCCGTGGAACGTGCATTCCCTTTAACGGAAGTTCTGGCTCTTCTGCGAGGATATGACTGGACACATCAGAGACGGCTCTCGATGGAATATATTATGTGGAAGGGATTGAACGATGACATGCGTCATGCCGACGCTCTGGCTCGGATGCTGCGCGGACTGCACAGCCGTGTCAACCTGATAAGGTTTCACGCTTTTGACGGCTTCCATCACGGACCGGCGGATCCGGAACAGATGATACATTTCCGCGACCGCCTCAATGAGCAGGGTGTCACCGCCACTATCCGGGCTTCGCGTGGCGAAGATATAATGGCTGCCTGCGGGCAGCTTGCCGGTCGCAGGCAGCAACATTCCTCAATGCCGTGACAGCAATGCTATGAGCCGCTCTAATGAATCGTAGGCACGTATGCGGTCGGCAACCGGTCGTGAACTGTCGGCAAGCGGTGCAAGCGCTTCGTCAATTAACTCGATACCTACCGTATTGTTATCACGCTGATACTGTTCACGCAGCAGACGGGCTTTTTCTGACAGCTGGATTCCTTCGATCATGCGTTCAAAACGTACAGACGATCCGCCGTCGGGATATGCGCAATATGTGTCACCGGGAGCAAACATATAGAAACGTGTATCGGTCATCGGGTTATCGGTCCAGTTGGTAAATGCCCAATGGAGATAACCGCTTGTTCCGTTGGCAAGACAGTGTACAGGAAGATATGCGGCGTCGGCAGGTTCGCTGTTTGAGAAAATATTCGGTTCCTCTCCGGCGCAACAGGTGTAAAGACATGAAACCCATCCTTTGGCGTTTCGGTCGGCGAGAACATCCGCGGGATAACTTTCTCCGACAAGCAGGGTGTAACTCTGAAGTTTGTCGGCAAGCTCAGGGTGATAATTTCCGTGAAGAGCCATCTTAATGTCGGGAGCGGCTTTCTGAGCCACATCGTAAGCGGCGAGCATGTCGGGGAGCTGGCGTTCGTCAATTGCGATAATGGTTTTATCCCACCATCCGCGTTCTTTGAGATGCGCGGCAAACGATTTCAGGAACGGTTCCCAGAAAGCAGCATATTCTTTAGTTCCCGCCTTTGCATGAATAGTGCGGTATTCTCCCGCTGCCTCATCAAAGTAACGGTAATTCAGATCCCAGGGAATCATGGAGAAACACTCTATGCCGCCGTCCACGCCATTGTCCATCATAAACTGCACCCATTTGTCGAAAACGGTGTAATCATAGGTCCAGGTTCCGTTGGACTTAAGCCGTGTGTCAATCATCGGTTCGAACTTGTCACGGCTTTGTTCTCCCCACGGTTCATATATAAGGATAGTTGAAATCATTTTCTGACCGGCACGGGCAAGCAACTGCGCATAAGGACGCATTGCTTCAAAATGTTCATCGCTCCAAGGTGTCAGTCCGTAATATCGGGAAATGGCATACGGCTGCTGCCACATGTTGAGATGAAAATTCTGGTCGTGTGGCAACGGTAATGTACGGTCGAGCACATTCACAGTGAGATGCAAGGTGTCGGGAACCGTCGGACGATACAGATCTTCGACTACTACAATCGCGGGATATTCGCCGGGTTTTGCATCGTGTGGCACGTCAAGTGTGATCCATATGGGACGTGCCGCTCCGGCTTGTGCTTCGGAAGCAGTGGAGTTGACCAGAGCATCCGCCACTTCATAGGTAGGCAACGCGTCCGGCGGCCATCCGCAATGACGGTAGTCATTGGTAATGACATAATCGGCAAAATAGGGCTTGAAACCATCCGGCAGGTTGTGATCGCCATCCGGTTGTATTGATACTTTCAGACGTCCGGTCGGCGATACCGGCACGAATAGCGCGGCTACGCCACCTCTTTCCCCGCGCCATAAGGTAACGGCTGTGTCGCGGCTTTCAGTGGGTGCTGGCGGTGTGTCGCGTCGCATGACGTAATCCTTGCCTATGAAAGAAAGCGAGTGACGCGGAGCCGCCTGTACCATTCCCATAGTGCTGATAACGGCACTGATAGCGATAATCGATAATTTCTTCATGATATTGAGTGAGCGTTCGTTTTGGTGAGAATGCAAATTTACAAAAAAAGCATTATCTGCCGGTAAAACATCACGGGATAAATAATCTTGTTAACTTTGCAGCAAACTTTGATACAATGCATGAGATGTCGTTAGCGATGAGCGTCATGGATATTGCCCGTAAGGAAATGCAGCGGGCTGGAAAGACGCAGCTGGTTGAGCTTGAGATTGCCGTAGGCGAGCATGCCGGTGTGGAACGGGAGACATTCCTGACGGCTCTGGATGCACTGACACGCCTTGAATCCGGGGAAAAGGTGAGAATACGCATCAATGATGTGGAGGCACGTGCCGAATGTCTGATGTGCGGTAAGGTATTCCGACCTCAGATCGGAGTGATAAGGGAATGCCCGCAATGCGGCAGTTGCCAGTGTTTGCTCGTTGCGGGAACTGATTTCCGGCTTGTGTCGGTTACATGCCGATGATTTTTCGATAGGTGTTCAACATTCCGCCTGAAAATTCCTCATCTGAAAAACGGCGGATGTAGTCGCGCCCTGCCGCCACAAGTTCACGCCGGGTGTCGGTCGACTGCAATAGGTGTGAAGCGGCATCGACATAGTCATTCACGGAATCAGGACCGATGTAGAGGGCTCCGGGTCCCCCTGCTTCCTCAAGACAGGAGCCGGTTGCCGCTATTACCGGTGTACCTGATGCCAGAGCTTCGATCACAGGTATTCCGAAACCTTCGTAGCGCGAGGTGTAGCTTGCCACCGATGCCATCGCATAGAGAGCCGGCAGTCGGTCAAACGGGACATTTGATAGAATTTTTACACGTCTGCTCAAGCCGAGCCTGTTTACTTCGCGGAGAAGATGTGTGTAATAGTCCGTACGGTGTCCTCCTATAAGTATCAGGTGTACATCTTCCGGCAGATTTTTTAATGCCCGTACAGCCAGAAGCTGGTTTTTCCGTTCTTCGATAGTGCCTACTGAAATTATGTAGCGTTCGGGAAGGGCATATTCATGGCGCACGGCTTCACGTGTATGCTCCGGGACCGGTAATTTGAACTGCGCCGCACATCCCTGATATACTACGTCGATTTTATCAGGGTTGATGCCGTACAATTCCACTATGTCACGACGCGTGCAGTCGCTGATTGCTATGATACGGTCGGCATTCAGGCATGCCTGATTGAATTTGTAATCATATATCGCCCTGTCTACCGGTTTATATGTATGTGGCAGCCGGCGGAATATCAGATCGTGTATGGTAACAACCGAAGGTATGCCTGAGCGGTGGATATCTAAAGGTAATTCGTTGCTGAGTCCGTGGTATAGGTCGATCCTGTCACGGCGTATCTGATCGGTTAGACCTTTGTAGACTCTCCATATGCTTCCGGCTGATCGCCATACTTTTTTATCCGGCAACACAGTGGTGACATTAGGCAGACTGAGTAATGGGGAAAGACGCGGATTCTGTCCGTCGCGCGGAATATATAATTTCAGCGTGGACGAGGGTAAGGAGTCGGCAATTACCTTGACAGCGAGACGGCTGTAATTACCGAGACCGGTGTTGTTGAAGACAGCGCGCTTACCGTCAAAACCGATATTCAAATCTTTCATATGTAAAGACTAAATACAGATAACTTGAGTGCAAAGTTAACGAAATTCCGTTAATTGAGAAGTGTGTGATGTACGGTGCTTTTCCGTGTTCCACTTTTTTATTGTACTTTTGTGATGTGATGAAAACGATTCACTATGAAATAGCTGACCGATATGAGGCGATTCGTCCGTTCGTATTGTCACTCCCCGACAAGGGTGTGCCTGCAGATGCGGGTATGGTGTACGACGGGCCGCGGAACAAGGTGTATTGCGTCGCACTCTCCCCTGATGTCGCTGAGGCGACCGGACTTGAAGCGGTAAATGTAAAGGCATATCGTATTCCGCACGCCGTCAACCGCATGGTATATGGAAATTTCAGGAACAGTAAGGCTCGGCGTGCATATTACAACGCACTCGAACTCGAAAAGCTCGGTTTCCGCACCGCCTGTCCGGTGGCATATGTCGAGGAGAGCAGTTTCCGCGTGTTCGGGCGCAGCTATTTTGTGAGCGAACAGTTGTCGGCGGATTGGGTGATGTTACGCAACGCCCATGAGTGGAGCGATCTTGACGAAGTGGCTGAGGCGTTGGCACGGTTTATACTCCGACTCCACAATGCCGGAGTGTGGATGAAAGATTTCTCGCCCGGAAATGTGTTGATGCGCCGGGGTGACGATGGTATTGAATTCGCCCTCGTCGACATAAACCGGATGGAATTCGGGGTTAAGAAACGTGAGAAACTGATGACTAATTTTCAGTGTATCTTCGACACACCCGATCCGGCTGCCGCTATGCTTCTGGCTCGTAAATTTGCCGGAATACAAGGTTTCAGTTCGGGTTCGGCTGAATATGACCGTATTCTGGCAGAGGTTTCGGCTGTGGTCGATGCCTATCAGCGCCGCCGCCGCGGAAAGAGACAGATAAAGCGATTGATCGGTAAAAAGTAAAATTGTCTATTATAGTATGAAATCGGTTTTTTCAATGCTTTTTATTGCCGCCGCTCTGACATTGTCGGCGGCTGACGATAATAGCTGGAAGCTTGTATGGGAGGAAAATTTCGATAATCCCGTCCTGAATCCGGAAGTATGGTCGAAATGTGCGCGTGGCAAGGTTGACTGGGCGAATACAATGTCGTCGGCTGACAGTCTGTTTGTAATTGATAACGGTATTTTACATTTGCGGGGTGTTGTAAACGGCGATACCGTCAGTGATCCGTCACCGTATCTGACAGGAGGTATATGGACAAAGAATCTGAAAGCGTTCGAGCCCGGAAAAATAGAAGTACGTGCGCGGCTGCACGCTGCGCGTGGCGCGTGGCCCGCGATATGGTTGCTTCCGTTTTCGTCAGAGCAACCCTGGCCTTATGGTGGTGAAGTGGATATTATGGAACGTCTTAATTACGATGATTTCGCCTATCAGACGGTTCACTCGCATTATACTTATGATCTCGGATTTAAAACCGATCCGAAGTCGGGATTTACAGGAAAGATCAATCCTGAGGATTTCAATGTTTACGGCGTGGAGATACATCCCGATAGTGTGGTTATGCTGATTAACGGCAACGTGACCGGTGTATATCCGAAAATCAATGATGGTGAAAACGGTCAGTTCCCATATTATCAGCCTATGTTCCTACTTATCGACATGCAGCTCGGAGGATCGTGGGTAGGTGAAGTATCTCCTGATGATCTCCCGGTGGAAATGGAGATTGACTGGGTACGTCACTATCTGCCGTCACGCTGACCCGTCTGGTTCCGGAATAATTCGAGTGCCTTCGGTTCCACTCTTTTGAGTAACCGGAGGCACTCGGTGCATTTATTGCAATTTTTTTTGATTATTTTTTGAGAAATTTATAAAAATTGTTAAAGCGCTGAGTCAAAGATGTGGATGTCTTAGATATTTGTTGTATTTTTACAAATTAATATCGGCACCCATTTTACAAAATGATTGATGTTAGGACAGCAGCAAAGTATCTGATTCAGCGATACG
>CAZKSF010000080.1:2306-11603 GCA_964555405.1 uncultured Bacteroides sp. | reverse complement strand
TTAGGATCTAATGTCTCAGGACGTGGGGGTTCGAGTCCCTTCATGCGCACGAGTTATTGAGAGGAATTTCCACACGGATTTTCCTCTTTTTTTGTATGTAATAGAATTCCAGTGCTTCATCAAATCACATTTCTTTTATTTCTTTTATTGGTCAACGATCGTTTTTTGTTGGTTAACTACCAAATTCCATTCCCGGACATGCTTGAATAATCATGATTTTTGCTACTTTTGTGTTCCGTAATCCTGTTGGCGACAATCCAATGGATTATAGTTTAAAATGCAATTATATTATATCTAATCAATTCTTATAACCACTACATGAACAAAGATTTATTTAAGACAACGACTGCATGGTTTGCCGCCTTGTCTCTATTGCCTTTGGCTGCATGTTCGGACATGGGAGAGACCGGACCGGATCCCGGTCAGGGAGAAGATGGTATGGTTACCACGAAATTTACGGGTATACCATATTTAAATTCCCCCGAAGATGAGTCCGAAAAATTATCCGAAGTCAATGTGTTCCATTTCAAAGGCGAAGACTTCATGTTAAGAACCGATGTCGACGATCCGTATGCCGAGAGCATAGGTTTACCGGCAAACGGCACTACCCGCATCTACTGTGTATCCGGGGTTGAGCTGTCGGCTGATGAAGGAGTAAAGGAAGTCGACTTTGCCAAATACGTCATTGATAGCCCTGAAGGAGCAACTACGGCTCCGCTTTTCTTTTCGGGTACGGCTGATTTCACTGAGGAAAGTCTTCATGGCGGACAAGTGGAGATCTCGATGAAACGTGGTGTAGCAAGAATTGACTTCGCAAACACCATCGACCCTGATATCATAATCAACAAGGTCATTGTGGAAGATGCTCCCGCATGTACATTCGTTTTTCCATGCGACAGTATGCCGGACTGTGGTACAGTCACATTCACCCGGGAGTTTACCGAGCCTTTCCAGGGCATGGAGGCAGGGATGTTCCAGATTTTTGAGTCGACACGTCCGGTCAAGGTACGTGTACTCGGCGAATATCGCGATACCCCGATCAACATTCTGACATCCATCCCTACCGTAGCCCGCAATAAAGTCTATACCCTTCAGATAACCAACATCAACTCCAACGTGAGTGGAGCTTTCACTGTTAAAGACTGGCAGGAAGGAAGCTTAGCGGGAGCCATTCCGTCAACGGGCAAAGATCTCTTTATCGATCAGCTCAATTCCGTAGTGCCTGAAGGAGTGGAAGTAAACTATGGCAAGAATCTGGTGACTGTTCCCTTCGATGGAGCTAAGGATATGAAACTGGCATTCCTTGCAAAGACAAAAGTAAGTGTAAGCTCGGTAGAAGGCGAGGTTGCCACCGCCAGGATATCAGTCAACGAGCCTGTAAAGATTGAAGATGGATACATCTCATCTTTCAACGTGACAATCGAGCCCAACAAGCGGCTTGCCTACTCTGTGATCGTAAATATAAAGGATGAGGAAGGCCGCCAGAATTTCGTGGAAATAAAGGTTGAATACAATCCTGTCCGTACGATCGAGACTGTGGAAATTGCCGGATCTACATGGATGGCATTCAATTGTACATCGCCCGACATCGACAAGCAGATTTATCCTGTAGACGGTCTTGGCGTAGAAGAGACCTATCAGGAGAATTGGCTCGGTGCAGTAGGTTATCTCTACCAGTTCGGTCGCCAGTATGGTTATGTACCTTACCGTTCCTATAATCCGTGCAACAATCTCGGTGGTCAGAATCAGGATATGCCTTGGGTGAATTATTCTCACATGCCTTGCCCAGAAGGGTATCATGTGGCTACTCTTGAGGAGTTCAGAACATTATGTCCCTCAGGCACCGTCATTCCCGGCACGTACACTGCCGGCAACGGCGAAAGCATCACGGTGACAATCCATTCCATTGAATGTGACATTATAACTCCAACCAATGTAGGTGGTGTGGCACGTTACATGAAGTTTACCTCCAACGATACGGGCAACTTCCTTATTCTTCCTATCGCCGGTTATAAGTCGGATAAGAGCACCGCTGCAAATCCGGCTTTTGGTAAGGATGCCGTATATTGGACCAACTCCAACAAGCAGTGCTATGGTGGTCATGCAAGGGCATACCGTTTCCTTTTCAACTGGGGAGATACCTGCAAGATGGAGGAATTCCAGTTCGCTATGGAAGCTTTCGCTTACGTCAGAGCTATTAAGAACAAAGAATGAAAACACTTAAGGACATGAAAATCATAAATAAACTACTCCTGCCGGCATCCGTACTCTTTCTTGCAGGATGTGCGGAAGAAGAGATTTTTCAGGATCTTAGCGTAGAGCAGGGCGAAGGTGTAGCTACTTTCAACATATCGACAGCCGGATCAGAAATAGGCATTATAAGCCGTTCTGACGGTGAAGAAGAACAGCCTGTGATATCCGAACTGAAGTGGATGGTAGCTGACAAAAACGGGAAAATCGTTCCTCATTATTATGGCAGAATCGATAATCAGAACACCAAACTGACAATCGAAGGTCTGACTTACGGAGATTATAGTCTGCTGTGCCTCGCTACACTTGATGATGCTGAAGGAATCAGTTTCAGCAATCCCGAAAGCGTTGAAAGCGTATGGTTGAAAAACGAAAAAGAGGATGGTCCGTTAGATGGAGTCTATTGCTATAAGAAAGTTCCGTTCACGCTTGGAGCCGACGGTTTCACCTCAGATGTGATCCTCGAACACATTACCGCAAAGGTCAGCGTAGATATCGATATGCCCAATATTTCCCAGTGGCGCCACATCAAGAGAGTATCAGTAAGCATCAATGAAGATATTCCTGCCTCTTTTGACGCAGGCGGCACATACTCCGGCACACATATCGTTGACTCCTACGACATATACGATCCCTCGGGTGTATTCACATTCACTACATTCCCGACCGAACAGCCGGTAAGCGGATATGTCGAGATTCTGTCAAGCCGTGACAGCGGAGAGGACTTCGTGCAGACTTACGAATTCTCCGGTCTCCAGCTTGAAGCCGGGAAAATCGCGCGCATCAGTCTTGACTACCGGCATCCCGAGATGGAATCAGGATTGCTGTATGTAGCCAAACAGGAACAATGGCGCTATGATATAGGAACAATGTTTCTCAACGACGAACCGAGGTCAACGTTCTACAACTATCAGGAACGCGGGTTCTATACCAAAACTCCGCTCCAGATATGGATGCGCGACGACGGCAAGCTCGGTGTTAGATATTTTTCTCCATATACCCTGAAAGATGTAAAAGTGACGGCATGCTTCAACAAGGTCTCCCCTGAATGGGTTACTTTAGCCGTATTTGAAGAAGTCAATCCTTTTGAGGAAGCTTTCTTCACTTTGCCTATCACCCAACATGACTGTGTGTTTGACGGCGAAAGCGGACGTAAAGTCAAAATCCCGGCAATTCCTAATCTTGAACCCGGTGATGTTACGCTGAAGTTCGAATGGGATCCGGATGATGCATTCATGAACAAGATCGCCGATATAAAGCTGGATTGGTTTATACGCTTCAGCGGATACGGTGCCGATAGCGGACATGCTTACTGGCGTCACATGAATCCGATGCTATGTCGCCTCGCGGTCGGCTTGGCTTACGACATGACTTATATGTTCTCAAGTGAGGAATTCCCCGAAGAATTCAAGAATTGGGAGGGAAAACTCATCGACAGCGGTCGTATCATCACTCTTGAAGAAATACAGACAAGACTTGAAAGACAAGGTGGTCTTCTGATGGGTACTGTAGTGGGCGTGCTCGGTCTCGGCGGTGGTCAGACATTCGGTATGTCTGCTGACAGGTATTCGAATTTCTATCCTGACACTACACCCGTAGGAGGAAATACCTTCAATGGTGCGCGCCAGACAATATTCCACGAGTTCGCCCATTGTCTCGGTTACGGACACGACGGTAACATGACCTATGGTGAAGCATGGACTGTTCTGTGTGCGAAAGTTCTTGTAGAATTGGGCTGGGCAGAGCGATTGCCGGTAAGCAAACTCGCCGATATTAACCGTCTGCCGATGGAATAATCTCCATTGCAATCAGAACAATAACCTCATATCATCAGATACAAATGACCAACAATATAATTAATCCCAAGACAGGTGTTTTCGCCCTTATGTGGGCATTGACCCTTGCTTCCTGCTCCGATAAGGACGACATGCCGACTCTTGTAGATGACGACACTGACCGACCGGTTATCGCTGTTGCCCTTAAAGGTATCTCTGCCACTTCAACTTCCGGAACAGACGGGCTCAGTGTCTTTCAGTTCGGTCCTGAAGGTCTTTTCAGTCAGAGTGTAATCAGTAACTTTGATCCTGACAGCATATCGCTTGTGAAAGGAAATACACGCGCTTTATACTGTGTTTCAGGTATCGAAATCGAAGCCGACGAAGAGATCACAGCGTCTGAATTCGCGCTGACTACTTTCAGTACCGCGGACGGTGAAAATTCCGCACCGCTATTTTACTCAAGCTGGACAGCTATCGAACCTTCACAGATGAACTGTCAGCTCACCATGCGCCGCGGTGTGGCACGAATTGACCTTGACGCCCGCGATGCCGACATGGAAATATCTTCAATAACTGTTGACGATGCCCCTCGGTCGACTTATGTGTTTGAAGGCGATGCGGGTAAGCTCAATAGCGAGACGGTGGTGTACACCTGCGAATATGCCGAAGCTCCGGCAGGAGTGGAAAAGGGAGTTTTCATGCTCTTCGAAAGCGATAAAGAGGTACACGTAACCGTACACGGCAGTGTCGACGGTATCGCCATCACCGTTCCCGCCGTCATCGAGAAGGTGGAACGTAACAAAGTGTATACACTCCGGGTATATGACAAAAACGCAAGTGTCAAGGCTCTGTTCTCAGTCGTCGACTGGGAGGAGGGTGATTCCTTCAACAGTTCACCGGATATGTCGAAAGGTCTTTTCATCGATCCGGAAATTTCTATTTTCCCGGAAGGAGTCAAGGTTGACTATGCCAATAACATCATTGAGGTCCCCGGTACCGGTGTCAAGGGCATGAAGATTGCCTTCAACTCGGAAATGAGGGTTGATATCGACACCATTTATTATGAAGGTGAGCGAGTTCTCGTTGATTCTGTCGAGGCAAAACAAGTAAAATTCACAGCCGAGAAGGCATTCAATACCGACAAGGGAGTCATCACCAGATTCAATGTCGACATTGATCCGCAGTTTAAGGGACGACCCGACTATGAGATCCGTATGTATGTCAAGAAGACAGTGATGAATACCAGCTACGACTTCGTTACCATCCGCGTGGCTCCTTCGGAATATCAGATTCCCACTGTAGAACTGGCAGGTATCACCTGGATGCAGTTCAACGCCACCACCCCTGAGCCGGACGATCAGGTATACATTGAAAAAGGAATGACTGCAGAGGATATGTACGTCAATGACTGGGTAAGCTGCACTGGAGGTCTATTCCAGTTTGGACGCCGGTACAAATACATACCGTATCAGTCGTATAATCCCTGCAACGACCTCGGAAACCAGAAACAGGATATCCCATGGATACATGAGTCACACATGCCGTGTCCCGAAGGATACCACGTGGCTACCATTGACGAATGGCATATGCTGTTCCCGGTTGGCACCCGGCTGGTATCCGGCACATCGTTTACAGCCGGCAACGGAGAGACTATCAATCTCGAGATCATTCGTCTTCCGGGCGACGTAGTGACACCTACCAACGTTAACGGTGTATGCCGCTACATGAAACTGACTTCCGAGGAAACCGGCAACTGCCTTATACTTCCTTTGGCAGGATGGAAAGGTGATAAGTCTACTGCCGCCAGTTCAAACTTCGGACGCGATGTGGTATACTGGGGTAACGACAATCCGAATTGTCCCGGTGGTCACGCCCGGGCAATGCGTTTCATGTTCAACTGGGGCAACCAGTGTACGGCTGAAGAATTCCAGTTCCAGATGGAAGCATTCGCTTATGTAAGAGCAATCAAAAACAATTAATCACATCATTCAACATAACAATTCAGAATAAATGAAAAAAACAATCATTGTATTGGGAGCCGCAGTCCTTATCGGTACCGGAATTTCCGCAGTTGCCGATGACTCCGGAACCGGACACTCCGTAGAGGTGACTCCCGGTGACTGGGATGATGATGACCCGAAACTTAACTTCAACTTCCAGGATATCCCTGTCGCAAAATTCACCGGTCTGCGTCTTCATCTGACCTGCGGTCTGCCGGAAGCGAAAATCCTATATACTACCTCCGGCAACGCGTCGCAGACAGACGAATCTGCCTGGACCGTATATACCGAGCCTCTTGAGTTGACAGAGGATTGTACAGTCCGTTTCTTCGCCCGTTGTGACGGCTATAACGACACCGATGTCCAGTCCTTTAAGTTCGTGTATTCCGATTACCAGACAGTTGCACCGGTCATAGCGCTGAACATGGACCGCACAGCCCTGATGATGACATCCGACACTCCCGGTGCAACCATCCGGTATACAGTCGACGGCTCAGAACCTAATGCTCAGAGCAGCATATATGACGGAGAAGTGACAGTCATCGCCAATGGTACATATCGGGCACGTGCTTTCGCCGACGAACTTTTCGACTCCGGAATTACTGATTACGTGGTCGACTTTTTAACCGTCAGCACTCCGTCAGCTACATTTGAGAACAAGGCTCTTGTGCTTGCCGCAGATGATTCCAATGTACAGATATGGTACACTGCCGACACTGATGCGACAACAGATAATATGGAGGCATGGACACTTTATTCCACTCCTGTTATTCTTACGGATGACTGCACCATACGTTTCTTCGGTCGAAAAGAGGGTTACAATGACTCTGAAACCGGCACTTTCGTATTTACATTTGCGACATATCAGGTTGCTACACCGGTACTGACTTCAAATGCAGCCGGTACGCATGTCGAAATGGTTACGGAGACTGAGGGTGCCGAAATCCATTACACCAATGATGGCTCGGATCCTGAACTTTCGAGTCCGTTATATACCGGACCTGTTGAGATCACCTCGAACGGAACTTTCCGTGCACGCGCATTCCTCGAAGGATTTTTTGATTCAAACATTTCGGAATTTATCGTGATGAATCTTGCCGTGCCTGTCCCCACGGCCACTTTCGAGAACAAACAGCTTATTCTGGCTTGTTCCGATCCAAAGGCAACGATCTATTACACAACCGATCCCGATGTAACATCCGGTAATCTCGAAGACTGGAACGTCTATAATGCTCCGCTCTCACTGACCGAGAACTGTACAGTGCGTTTCTTCGGTCACCGCGAGGGTTTCAACGATTCCGATATTCAGAGTTTCAACTTCGTTTACTCTAACTACCGTGTATCCGAGCCGGTAATTGAACGTAACAGCGCCGGTACCCACATTGTAATGCAGACCGCTACCGAGGGAGCTGAAATCCGCTACACTGTCGACGGTTCCGACCCCGATAAGAACAGTCTGCTGTATACTGAACCCATTCTTATCGAATGTAACGCCACATTCAGCGCCATTGCCATCGCCGAAGGAATGTTTGACTCGAACGTAAACCGTTACGTTGTTTCAAATATGGCGGTTCCTGTACCGTTCGCCAGCTTTGCAGCCAAGAAGATGACTCTTACTTGTGCTGATCCCGAGGCACAGATATGGTACACAACCGATGACACCGCCGGTGTTGACAATATCGATGCATGGACTCTCTATACCGCTCCATTTGAGCTTACAGGCGACTGTACACTCCGCTTCTTTACACGTCGCGCGAATTTCAATGATTCGGATATCGAGAGCCTTACATTCATTTATGCGGCTCACCAGGCAACCGCACCTTCTATAGTACGCAATGCTCAGGGTACACATGTGGTGATGAGTTGCTCTAACGAAGGAGCGCAGATACGCTACACATCCGACGGCACTGAGCCGGGTCCGCAGAGTTCGCTCTACGAAAAGCCTGTACTCATTGAGAGTGGCGCCGTTTACCGCGCCCGCGTGTTCGACGACAATCTGTATGACTCAGAGATCACAGAGTATATCATCGGTAGTGAGAAACTGAGTGTTCCTACAGCTTCCTATGAGAATTTCACCATTGTGCTTTCGACAACCGATGAGGGAGCGCAGATCTGGTACACAACCGATCCTGAACTTTCGGTAGAAAATATCGATGCATGGACTCTCTATACGGAGCCTATCGCAATCACTGAGGACTGCACTATACGGTTCTTCGCGGGTGATGATGATGCAAACGCTTCCGACGTACAGACCTTCGTGTTCCAGCGTGCCGATTATCAGGTTGCCGCGCCTACTGTTGAGCGTAACGCCGAAGGTACACACATCGTGATGGAGACAGTTACCGAAGGCGCTGAAATCCGTTATACAACCGATGGTACTGAACCTACGGCGGAGAGTGCACTCTACACTGAGCCTGTCCTCATACTCTCAAACGGTACTTTCCGTGCCAAGGGGTTTGCAAACGGAATGTTCGAGTCGCCTGTAACCGATTTCTTCGTTACAAATATGGCAGTACCTGTCCCCTCAGCTACGGTTGAAAATAAATGTCTTGTGCTCACATGTAGCGATCCGGAGGCTATGATTTTCTATACCGCCGACATGGATGCTACTCCCGATAACATGGATGCCTGGACATTGTACTCTGCTCCTATCCCCCTTAATGAGAATTGTACAGTTCACTTCTTCACCCGTCGCGAGAATTTCAACGATTCGGATATTGAAACATTCGTATTCCTCCGTGCCAACTATCAGGCAGCTGCTCCGGTTATCGAACGTAGTGAGGACGGTCGCTCGATTGTAATGACTACCGAAACCGAAGGCGCCGAGATCCGTTATACAACCGATGGAACGGAGCCAACCGTTGAAAGCGAGCTCTATACCGAGCCCGTATTCATAACGATGAACTGCACTTTCCGTGCTAAGGCTTTTGCTGAAGATCTCTTTGAGTCAGCGGTAAGCGAGTTCACTGTTTCCAATATGATGATGATGATGCCTCATGCTGAAATCCAGGACAAACACCTTACTATTACTGTTTGGGATGAATTCGCAAGTATCTGGTATACTACCGATACAGAAGCAGTTCCGGAAGAAATCGAGGCATGGACACTCTACACCGAGCCGATAGCTCTTGCCGGTGACTGCACAGTGCGTTTCTTTGCGCGTCGTGGAGGCTTCCTTGACTCACAGATAGGTGAGTTCAAGTTTGTCTACGCGGACTATCAGGTATCAGCACCGGTGATCGAGCGTTCGGAAGGATTCATCACAATGA
>CAZKSF010000080.1:0-2206 GCA_964555405.1 uncultured Bacteroides sp. | reverse complement strand
TGACAAGTGACTGCACGGTACGTTTCTTTGCACGCCGCGAGGGCTTCAACGACTCCGAGGTAGGCGAGTTTGAGTTTGTTTACGCGGACTATCAGGTATCAGCACCGGTGATCGAGCGTTCGGAAGGATTCATCACAATGAGCACCGCCACCGAAGGCGCCGAGATCCGCTACACCACCGACGGCACAGAGCCGACAGCAGAGAGCGAGCTTTACAGCGCACCGATAGCGATAACCGCCAACTGCCGCTTCCTTGCCAGAGCGTATGCCGAAGGCATGTTTGAGTCAGCAGTGACCGAATACACGGTTGACGATCTGACCGTACCTGTACCTGTAGCCGAGTTCACTAACAAGGCTCTTGTACTCAGTGTAGAGGATGAGCTTGCCGAGATCCTGTACACCATGGATGGCGAGGCATCAGTAGAGAGTGGCGAAGCATGGACACTTTACACTGAACCGATAGCACTGACAAGCGACTGCACGGTACGTTTCTTTGCACGCCGCGAGGGCTTCCACGCCTCTGAGGTAGGCGAGTTTGAGTTTGTCTACGCCGACTATCAGGTATCAGCACCGGTGATCGAGCGTTCGGAAGGATTCATCACAATGAGCACCGCCACCGAAGGCGCCGAGATCCGCTACACCACCGACGGCACAGAGCCGACAGCAGAGAGCGAGCTTTACAGCGCACCGATAGCGATAACCGCCAACTGCCGCTTCCTTGCCAGAGCGTATGCCGAAGGCATGTTTGAGTCAGCAGTGACCGAATACACGGTTGACGATCTGACCGTACCTGTACCTGTAGCCGAGTTCACTAACAAGGCTCTTGTACTCAGTGTAGAGGATGAGCTTGCCGAGATCCTGTACACCATGGATGGCGAGGCATCAGTAGAAAGTGCCGAAGCATGGACACTCTACACTGAACCGATAGCACTTACCAGCGACTGCACGGTACGTTTCTTTGCACGCCGCGATGGCTTCAATGACTCCGAGGTAGGCGAGTTTGAGTTTGTCTACGCCGACTATCAGGTATCAGCACCAGAAATAGAGTATGACAAGGAGAATAATCTTGTTATTATCACCTGCGAGACCGAAGGCGCCGAGATCCGCTACACCACCGATGGCACAGAACCGACAGCTGAAAGCGAGCTTTACACCGGTGCTATCGAGGTAGATCATCGTATGACAGTCCGTGCGCGTGCGTTCGCAACTGATATGTTTGATTCGGAGGTTACAGAGAAAGAGATTGATTATACATCAACTCTTCAGGTTGTCAATATGGATGGAGCATCAATCAGAATAGCTTGCGATGGAACTGACCTTGTGATCTATTCCGATAAGTCTCTCACTCTGCCGCTCTATGATCTCCGCGGAGTTCTTGTACGCAACATTGATCTTGAAAACGGACGTAACGTAGTATCCGGTCTCAGCCGTGGTACCTACATTATCGCCGGTAAGAAGATAATGCTTTGAAATAATTAAGTAATCAATAACAACGAGAGGGCTGTATTTACAGCCCTCTTTTACTAGGAGCTTATATGGATAAAGATAATCAGGAAAGATGGAATGATATGTTGGCAGGAAAGATTTATGATGCCACACATCCGGTGTTTCTCGAAAGACTTAAACGCACACGCGAAAAACTCTGGGAGTTCAACCGGTTGTTCCCCTCAGAATCAGAAAAGAAGTATGAGATATTGCACGATATACTTGGCTCACATGGTGAACGGATACATGTCAATCAGCCTTTTCGGTGTGACTATGGAGAAAACATATTTATCGGAGAGGATTTTTTCGCAAACTTTAATCTGACTATTCTCGATGAAGCGGTAGTCCGCATAGGTAACAATGTATTTATCGGACCTAATGTCAGTATTTACACTGCGTGTCACCCGCTGGATGTAGAGTCGCGTAACAAATTTCTTGAATGGGCGGAACCGGTGACAATAGGTGATAATGTGTGGATAGGTGGGTCGGTAACTATTCTTCCGGGAGTCACTATCGGTGATAATGTGGTGATCGGTGCCGGGGCGGTAGTTACGAAGAACTTTCCTGACAATGTATTGATTGCCGGAAATCCGGCGCATGTCATCCGTCGGCTCTGAAGTCAAAATAAAACAGGTGTGTAGAAATTTTGGAGATAACTACACACCTGTTTTATAATTATGGATTCACGAATCCGGCAAATTGTAGGGATATCGCTTTGCGAT
>CAZKSF010000079.1:0-11755 GCA_964555405.1 uncultured Bacteroides sp. | reverse complement strand
GGATTTCTACGAAGATTTCAATGTTACTGAAGATCTTGTCTGAAGTTGCTATTGACTTCAGTCTACAATAGAAATAGAGCGACAGAAAATATTTTCGTCACAAAGATAGGCTGACCCGTCTGGTTCAGGAATTTCGTAAGGAAGTTTCCTCTTCTTATCAATAAATAAAGTGCCGGGGCAAGAAATAGAATTTCACCTCGGCACTTTATTTATGGTTATATTTTGGACAGAACGGGGGAATTATTCTTCCAACTGATGGCGTGCGTAATTGTATCCCGCCTGATGCATCAGCGCCTCATCGGCACGCATACGACGGAGGAAGTCTTCGTAGTTTTTCTTATCTTTAGGTGTCCAGCCATGTTCGGCGATAGCCTGCAGGCGCGGCAGTGTGAGATATTCCAGGTCGCGGCGGCGGTCAACCTGTTCGGTCCAGAAAGTGCCCTGCACACCGATGCATAGCTCATTGTCCGGCGGATTAGAGTTATAAGAAAGCGAAAGCGCTCCGTCGCGTACGGCTCCCACTTTATCATGACCCTTAAACGAGCGGTTGATGTAATAACCCTTGTTGTGGGGAGTATAGATATGAGCCAGACCGTTTTCCTGAGCCAGATTGGCAGCGTAGTCGGCTGCTACCCAACACATGATTATTGGGTTAAGCGCACGTATCATATCCATGTCGGGATTTTCGTCGGTGATAAGTTCGTTCCAGCCAATCAGATTCTTTCCGTGAGTGGTTTTGGCGTAGTCGGCGATCTCTTTTGTGAACCATGACTGAAGAGCGCGGTCGCTATGGAGACCGAGACGGGCTTTCAGAGCCTGACAGGAGTCACTCTTTTCCCAAGCGTCGGTAGGACATTCGTCGCCGCCGATATGTATATAGGGATAGGGGAAATATTCGGCGAGCTGATCAACGATATCTTTCGCGAACTGCATGACTGCGGGATTCGATACATCAAGCACATCACGCGACACACCGCCTACATTCCAGATGTTGTGGGTGAAGTGAGTGGCAGGCTGTGAGGCGATAGGTTCGAAATCTTTCGGGAAACCGTTCGCGTTTCTGCTTTTCGGATCGGTGCTGAATTCCGGATAAGTATAAATCGCAGCGACCATGTGGCCGGGAAGGTCGACCTCCGGAATAACCTCGATGTGGCGATCGCGGGCGTAATTCACTATATCAATGATTTCCTCTTTGGTATAGGCGAACGGACCATACACCTGGTCATGACCCTCGCGCCACTGACGCTGTTCGTCAAAATCGGTGCGGAGTATGTTACGGTTAGTAGCACCTTTTTCGGTAAGTTCGGGGTACTTGTCCATAGGCAGACGCCAGCCGTGGTCGTCGGTGAGATGCCAGTGGAAGCGGTTCATCTTGTACATAGCCATTACATCGATCATCTTTTTCACCTGGTCGGCATCAAAGAAATGGCGGCTTACATCCAGCATATATCCGCGGTAGGGATACCGTGGCGCATCATTGATCGTTACTACCGGAAGCACATATTCCGTGGGAACGGCAGCTTTTACACCTGCCATTACATTCGAGGGAAGAATTTTGCGGATAGTCTGGAATCCATAGAACAGACCTGCCGAGGTGGAAGCTTTGAGTATGGCGCCCTCGGGGGTTACTTCAAGGCTGTAGCCCTCTTCAGGGATCGACTTATCGAAATCTACGGTTATCAGTCCCTTGCCGGTTTTTGCGACGGCTCCGAGTTCGGTCGCCGCGTTAAGGGCAGTGACAAATCGGGTCACTTCGGTTTTCATGTCGGCAGGAAGTTTCGAGGAGTAACCTACCTTCATTCCGTGTGTGAGCTTGAGCTCGCCTGTACCGACCGTCATTTCGGCGGGGGCAGGGGTAAGGTTCACAAATTCCGTTGCGTTGACAGACGTGAATCCGAGGAGCAGTGTCAGAATAAACAATACTAATTTGTTCTTCATGATTGTCTGATATTACTAAAGATTGATATTTATTTGCAAATTTACATCTTTTCACCATTATATCTGCAAAACCTTTCGATAAAATCAATAAAATGATGATTATCAGGGTCCGTATGTCAGAGTAACTCTTTCAGGCTGTATGTCAAGCGTCACAGTCATTCCCGACAGTACGGGGACGTTGTGACTTACATGTCCGACAGGAGCATTGAACGCCACCGGCAGATTTTCGTAACCGGAGAGCATTTGCGAAATCATGGATTCCATGCTTGAATGGTTAAGATCGGGGGTATATCCGGTGAACTGCCCGAGGACCAGCCCTTTCAACCGGCTTAATGCTCCGCTCAGATGAAGTTGATACAGTAGCCGTTCAACCTTGTATATAGGCTCGGAAATATCCTCTATAAAGAGAATGGTGTCAGGTCGGATGACATCGTACGGGGTTCCGAACAGACCCATTATCACTGCCAGATTTCCGCCGGTTATCGGGGCAGTAGCTTTACCGCACCGGTTGAGATGGTGTGATGTGAATGAGAAATCCGGGAGTGTGCCTCTGAGAATCGAAAACAAAGCCTGCGAATCGGGGTCGATACCGCCTGACTGCGCCATGTGGCGAGCCATGGGTCCGTGTACGCTCACTATTCCTTTCCGATACATAAGGGTATGTAACGCTGATATGTCGCTGTAGCCAATGAGCCATTTCGGATCCTCTTCAATCGGCAGCTTGTCAAGGCGTTCGAGGAGCTGCACCGCACCGTAGCCACCGCGTGAACAGAATACCGCCCTGACCGTCGGATCAAGCAGGGCTGTGCTGAGATCGGAGAACCGGTCGTCGTCAGTGGCGGCATATGTACCGAATTCTCCGACAGCATGCGGGGCTATGTAAGGACACCATCCCTGCGCTTCGAGTATAGCGGCGGTTGCGGTGACAAAATCGGGGTTTACACGACCGGATGGCGAAACTATCGCTATACGGTCACCCGGTTTCAGCGGGGCTGGTAATCTGCCGTGCTGTATCATGCCACGGTGACATCGTGACCTTCCTCCCGCAGACGCGATGCAAACGCTTCCAGTTCTTCGCGGGGGACACGGGTAAGATTCTTTTCGGGAGTCGGACGGTCAATTGAATAAAGCATTATCTGCTTCGGGCGAATACGCCGGTAAGCCTCGGCAAGAGCATCAAGCTCTTCCGGCGTAGTGTTGTCGACAATTTTGTCACCATGGGTGCCTCGGACAAGCAGAGTCTGCACTATGCATCGGTCACCGAACTCCGCGAGTTGTCCGATAAGCTGCCCGCAATTGAAAGAAGGTTTGCCAGGACGATCGATCAGCCGCATTGTGCTGTCGATGGCAGAGTCGAGTTTGAGTATATTGTTGTCGACAAGCAGTAATGCGTCGCGAACGTCGGCGTTATCAAGCATTGTGGAATTGGAAAGCACACTTATACGTGCCGAGGGATAATAACGGTTGCGGGCGGCGATGGTGTCGTTAATCACGCCTGCAAACTCAGGATGAAGAGTCGGTTCCCCATTTCCGGAGAATGTTATCACATCCAGCGGCTCGCCCGCCTCGCTCATCTCCGAAAGCTTCTTTTCAAGTAAATCACGCACCTCGTCACGCGATGGAAGCCCCGCTTTTCCGGGACCCTGGGCGTTATAACCCGCCTCGCAATACAGGCAGTCGAAAGTACACACTTTACCGTCGGCAGGCATCAGATTCACGCCGAGCGACACACCGAGGCGCCGCGACCGTATCGGACCGAAGATGGTGGAATGGAACAGGATAGTCTGCATATACTCTGTTGTCACTCCGGAAGACAGAACACACGTTCCATAGGCTGCCACTTGTCAGCGCTGGTAGCTCCGGCAGCGGCATCCTGAAACACCGACATGTAGTCCTCCCATTCCTGTTGACGGGGGAGAGTGGCGAGACGTTCCATCGCCGCATCAAGATCGAGATCGGCAGGAGCCTCGATAATCATGAACGCACGGGTTCCGATCATATAGATCTCCATTTCAAGAATACCGACTTCACGTATTCCGGCAACGATTTCAGGCCATACGGCGGCATGACGTTCACGATAAAGTCCGGCGAGTTCCTCACTTCTCAGCTGAAGTGTGCGGCAATAGCGGCGAACCGGACAGGAATGTTGTTTTATGGTATATCCGTCAGTCATTTTTTACTGTTTCTGATTTTTTCAAGTGGACTGTTTTCGAGTTTGTTCAGATAATAATTCCGCAGGTCGGTCCAACGGTAATAGGGACCTTCCACCGCAGTTACCGGAAGAGTGCGTTCCTTTTCGTTGAGCAGCACTTTGACAAGGATATCCTCGGGGGTCGTTTCAACGCCGACCGGACGGTAAAATATTATCTGTATATTTGATGCTTTCGGGAATATTTCAAAATCTCTCCATGTGGTGACCACCTCTTCCGGGTCGTTGATTTCTCTGCCGAACTGGTCGAGTTCCATCAGCACCGCCATAGGAATCACCACCACTTCGTGTCCGAACCGCAGGTTAGCGCTCTTGGTCGGTGATACAAGGGCGGTATCGGCGCTTGCTATGATGTTACGCATCAGATTTGTCTGAATGTATGGTGCGCCATAGTCGGTCATGGAAGTGTTGCCTGCGAAAATGAACCAGTTAAGATCGGATACCTCCCATTTCTGCTGCAGTTCGCGCGGAGTAAACAGATCGTACAGCGATTCCTGGTCATCATGGCTCTGAGTGTTCACTGCTATATTGAACAGATCATACAGAAGTGTAGGGGCATTGATGCTGTCGCTTACAAACCGGCTGTCGGTGAAAATCTTGTCAAGGAAGTCGTAATCATAGGGATGTGCTTTTTCATATTCCTGAACATAGCGGTAGCCTTTGTTCCGGAGATGATTTACCAGCGTATCTGTCTCGTTATTGAGGTAATACAGATCGGCATATGAAGCATCTTCGGTGACACGGAGCATGGGGTTGAGGCTCTTCAGTTCCATCAGCTCATTGTTCATGGAGCGGATACACCTTACAACGGGAGTGGAACGTGCAGTAACGAAAGCTGAATCGGCAAACACTTCGGGGAAATTATTGTACATGCGGTTTGCTATTCCACGGTGCTGCCGCGCTCCTTTCGGAGTAAGCTCGCCGTCGCGTCCGCGTGAAGCTGTTTCGATTTCCCGCAGCTGGGCGAGCAGTTCTTTGCCGCGTGGAGTGAGTTTGCCGTTTCTTTCAGCTATTTCCAGGGTGGCGACCGGTCGGGAGTACATGTATTTTCCTATCAGCCATCGGCTGCCGTGGCGTCCGTAATGCTCGATGTGGAACGGTTCATATCCTTGTGGAGCAGGGGTGAGTATGGGTAGGAGTTGCTCGGGATAGGGATATGCGTAATAAGTGCTTGCGAGCGGCCGTGGATCGGAGGCTGCAATGGTTTCGATTACTTCGTTACGGGCACCACAGAACAGCGATATTGTGCAAAAACACAGAGAGGCTGATATGCGTATGATCTTATTCATGGTTTTTATTTTGTTCGATGATCAGTTATGAGAAGAGGGGCGGGGGGTAGTGTTGGGCTGTGGTGATCTGTAACGGGCAAGCTTGTCGTACAATTTATGCAGGTCGATAGATTTTGCATCTGAAAGCTCACGCATTACCTTTTCATTGGACCGCTGAGTCGAAGCGCCGAAACTTGCCCAGATCAGGTCGGCGAGGCGGATTGCCTCACGGTTGGTCGCCGTACCCTTATCCATGAAATAGGGATTACGTACCACCTGCTCGATGTTACCGGATACGATAGCATCATAAAGAGCTTGACCGTCTGCCGATCTGAGAGAGTCTCTCTGCCATACGCTCGATGAGTTGAGATAAGCTATATCTTCCTGCGAAAGAGCGGCGGCTGTGGCAGGAGCCTGCGCGGGTACCTGTTCAGGTTCAACCTGTGGCTCCGATGACTGTTCAGCCGGAACGACTGCTGTAATGGTGTCAGTGGCTGCGACACTGATACTGTCGGGAACGGCGGCAGGCGATGATACGGATGAGAACCATCCCGGCATAAGGTAATAGATAGCGGCTGCCAGAACAATCAGTACAGCTACGACAGTGAGAATTATTCCCGGGAGATTCCTGCGTTGGTTTACAGTCCGGCGATGGCGAGTGGGGGTGGTGGTATCGGACTGAACTGTGTCGCTTTCGGTTTCGGTTTCAACCACAGGCAGTGATTTGTCGAAATGCGGAGGGGTCGGAGCATTCTCGTCGGATACATTATCGAATGCCGGAGCCATCGGCTTCATGCCTGACCGCACATCGACATAGTAGATTTCACCTCCACCCGGGACGGTGAGCCGACGCGCGCGGAAACCATGGAAGAATCCTCCATGCAACTGACTGTATTCCGGAGTATTCTTTTCGATTGAGATTTGCATTTCGAACACGCGACCTTCTCCGAAATCGAGACGTAACGTTATCCCTTGTTCCAAAGGATAGAGTACAACAGAGATGGGGTGTGACGGATTCAGCTGCGACGGGTCCAGTTCAAGTTTTTCGGTTACAAAATTATTTGAACTCACCGTGATTACCACCTTTGATTCATCGCGGAGATCCTGATCGGAGATCTCGATATAGGGCTGCATGGTATTGACCGGTCGCCCGTTCACAGTCACTGTGTAACCGGTGACCGGTCCTCCTTTGGAAGAACGTACGGTGAACGGTATGCGCCGGGTGAAGGTGAGAGGACATTCGGATCCGCTCCTGACGATCATGTGAGCGCCGTCATACGATACATAAGGCGATGGTTTACCGGCTATTACTGTTTCGCGTACCGGAGAATATCCTTCGCGGTTATAGGTAAGGACAATGCGTTCGCCGGCTGCTACGGATGGTCGTGACGATTCAACTCCCTGAGGCAGATCGACGGTATAAACCACATGCAATGGAGCTGTAATCTGTGCCAGTTCCACTCCGGGTCGAAGCGAGGTGGTGGCGGGAACATAGATTACGCTGCTGTAGCGGGTGTATTCCTCCTGAACAGGGAAAGTCAGGTAGGTCTCAAGTTCGTGTACCGACATGTAAGTGCGGTAACAGGCAGGCGCGTTGACTGCACGTGAGTATGTAGGAGCAGGACGCCATGATTCACTGTCGGGGGCATTGACCGGAATATCACATTCGGCGAGGGTGTCATCGATCGCTTCAGTAGTCATCCGCCGTTCCTCGACAAGGGTTTTGCGGAGTGCTGTCAAAGCACGGTAAGTCTGTTTTCCGGTGAGGGAACTCCCGGCAGAAATCCGCATGGTCAAGGTATAATAGCTGTCGCGGTCATTGGAATATGGATTCCGGAACATCAGGGCGAAATATGCGGCTTGACTTGAAATCCATTGCACGAAGGATTCACGGGCATTGATGAAATACCCGAAGACAGTGTCAGCCGAAGGTGCACCTGTCATATCAGGAGTCCCTTCGGCTGAATATTGGAGTATGGTGGTTGCGTTTTGCCGGTTCTGTTCAGCAAGAACCACCTGTATATATGAGTAGCGGGACATAACGGTTTCAGTACTTTAAACTACCTGCAAAAGTACGGATTATTTCCCAATCTGCCGCTAAAAAATCAATCAATAAAGACCTTGTGTCAGAGATGTGCAGTAGCGTTGCATACCATCGATTACCATAGGCTGGTACTGTACCGTGATATAGCAGTTGTTTGGACCAAACCACGTTGCTGACAGCTTGCCCGAACCCGGTGAAGAGGTTATTGCGGGGATTCCGTACAGGGCATACATCTGGTTGTAAAGTCCGGAATAACGGGCAAGGTCATAAGCCGGTGTAGTGAACATGTACTCCGATCCGACAAGCACTCCGGCGCTGTTATACCGTAGGGTGGCATCGGGCCAGAAATAATTGTACTGGGTGACATCACGCAGATATACGGCGCCGTTCTGATATCCGTCCACATAATAACCGTTGGATATGAGGGCGTTTACAGTATTGGCTAACGCTGTCCCGATGGCAACGCCGAGGATGGTCGAAAAGGATGGTCCGCGGTGTACCGGACGCCAGTTGGGCGGGGGAGTCGGTGGACGCCATGCAATCATCGGCGGACGTCCGGGGCGGGGCGGGGGTGGGGTAGGACGCCATGAAAATCCGGGCGGATGCGGTTGACCGGGACGATGTGCACCGGGATGATTGTATGATGGACCGGGTGCACCGGGTTTTCCCGGATTATGGTTACCCGGATTCCCCGGTTTTTGACCGGGGTTGTTGCCGGGTCTTTGACCGGGGTTGTTGCCGGGTCTTTGACCGGGGTTGTTGCCGGGCTTCTGACCGGGGTTGTTGCCGGGTCTTTGACCGGGGTTATTGTTGCCGGGCTTCTGACCGGGGTTGTTGCCGGGCTTCTGACCGGGGTTGTTACCGGGTCTATTCCCAGGGTTAGTGTTGCCGGGTCTTTGTCCCTGGTTATTGTTGCCGGGTCTATTCCCGGGGTTATTCTTTGATGATGTGGATCGACCTTGTCCTCCCCCTTTATTTTCATTACGCTTCTGCTCCTGCCGGGGAGGATTCCCGCGTCCGGGGCGATTCTGGGCAGAAAGATCAATGGCTGGTAAAGTCATTGACATTGCCAATGCTATTGCCATTGCCTTGAATCCAATGCTTCGTAGAGTCGGTTTCATATCAATAGTGTTTTAAGGGATATATTTTAGACGTTGGAAACCATATAAAGGTTTAACAACAAAGTGCTCATATGTGTTTTATTCACGGATTATATGTAACTTTGTATCGTAAAAAAAATGCCACAATGGAACGTAAAGTAAGAGTAAGATTTGCCCCCTCTCCCACAGGGCCTCTTCATATAGGCGGAGTCCGCACAGCTTTATATAATTATTTGTTTGCCCGTCAGAAAGGCGGTGACATGATTCTTCGTATCGAGGATACCGATTCACAGCGTTTTGTTCCCGGAGCAGAGGATTATATCAACGAATCTCTTGCATGGCTCGGAATCAAAATTGACGAAGGAGTCCGGGAAGGTGGTAATTACGGTCCTTACAAACAGAGCGAACGCCGCGACATATATCGCGAGCATGTGAAAATGCTGCTTGATAACGGTCGCGCATATATAGCTTTCGACACTCCTGCCGAGCTGGAGGCAGCCCGTGCAGCGACTCCTAATTTCCAGTATGACGCAACCACCCGCATGTCAATGTCGAATTCGCTCACTTTGCCTGCCGAAGAAGTCGAACGCCGTATTGCAGCCGGTGAACCTTATGTGGTGCGTTTCAAAATAGAACCTGGACGCGACGTGGAAGTCAATGACCTTATCCGCGGCAAGGTAACTATCAACTCGTCGGTTCTCGATGACAAGGTTCTCTATAAGAGTGCCGATGATCTGCCCACCTATCATCTTGCCAACATTGTCGATGATCATCTCATGGAAGTAACGCACGTGATTCGCGGAGAGGAATGGCTCCCGTCGGCGCCATTGCATGTGTTGCTTTACGAAGCTTTCGGCTGGGCGGATACTCAACCGCAGTTCGTACATCTTCCGTTGCTTCTCAAGCCTGTCGGAAACGGTAAACTCAGTAAGCGCGATGGCGAGAAACTCGGTTTCCCCGTATTTCCTCTCGAATGGCATGACCCGAAGAGCGGCGCTGTTTCAGCCGGATACCGCGAACGTGGATATATGCCTGAGGCGGTTGTGAATTTCCTCGCGTTACTCGGTTGGAATCCCGGTGACAATTCGGAAATAATGTCAATGGATGACCTTATTTCGAAATTCTCTTTTGAGCATTGCTCACGCTCAGGCGCAAAGTTTGATTTCGAAAAAGCAAAATGGTTCAATCATCATTATATTCAGGAAATGCCGGATGACGAACTGGGACGTCAGTTCCGTAAGGTGCTTGAAGATAATGGAGTGGATACCTCGGCATATTCCGACGAATATGTTACCCGCGCTGCCGCCATGCTTAAAGGACGTATCAATTTCGCGAGCGATCTGTGGGATCAGGCAAAGTTTTTCTTTGTGGCGCCGGAGAGTTATGATCCGAAGGCAGTCAAGAAACGCTGGTCCTCTGAAATGCCCCGGATTATGGAAGAATTATGTGATGTGTTACAGGCTCTTCCCGATTTTTCGTCAGCCGCTGCCGAACAGCCGGTTCTTGACTGGATCGCGTCAAAGGGCTATCATCTCGGCAACGTTATGAATGCCTTCCGTCTTACAGTTGTCGGTGAGTGTAAGGGCCCTCATATGTTTGACATCACCGAACTCCTTGGACGTGACGAGACCATACGCCGTGTCCGCGCCGGCATAGCCAATATCCAGTGTCCTGCCGAGTCATAACAGGTATGAATGTCATATATAACACCGGAATACGCCTTTATCGGGCAGCAGCCAACCTGGTTGCTGCCCGCAATGCTAAGGTGGCGCTGATGGTGGAAGGGCAGAGGCGTACTGATGAATATCTGCGCTCCCGATTCACCCGGAGCGATCGTCCGGTGTGGGTTCACGCCGCTTCACTCGGCGAGTTTGAGCAGGGACGTCCGCTTATTGAGAAAATCCGCGAACGTTGGCAAGGACGTAAGATATTGCTGACATTTTTCTCTCCGTCGGGATATGAAGTGCGTAAGACCTATGATAAGGTGGACGGAGTATGCTATCTGCCGTTCGACACTCCTGAAAATGCGCTTCAGCTGATTGATGCCGTGAACCCGTCGGTCGCTATCTTTGTGAAATACGAGTTCTGGGGCAATTATCTTGAACAATTGCACCGTCGCAATATACCCACTTACCTGATTTCGGGAATATTCCGTCCCGGACAGATATTTTTCCGGTCGTGGGGAGGTATGTTCCGTAAAATGCTCGGTTATTTCACACATCTCTACGTACAGGATGAACGCTCCCGTCAGCTCCTTGCCGGAATTGGTGTGACAAACGTAACTGTTGCCGGAGATACCCGTTTCGATCGGGTGACCGACATACTTCGCACCGCCAGCCCTTCGCCGGTGCTGGAGTCGTGGCGTGCTCACGGTGAAAAGGTGATGATAGTGGGAAGCAGCTGGGAAGCTGATGAAAATCTATATATTCCTTACCTTAACAGCCATCGCGATCTGCGGGTTGTGATAGCTCCGCACGAGTTCGATGATGAACGCCTCAGCCGGATAGCGTCGCGTATAGACGGTAAGTCGGTACGGCTGTCGGAACTTGAGGCTGATCCCGCAGCTCACATGGATGCCCGTTGCGTGATAGTGGATTGTTTCGGACGTCTGTCAGCGCTCTACCGCTACGGCGACATTGCCTATGTTGGCGGTGGGTTCGGTGCCGGAATACATAATATAAATGAAGCGGCGGTGTACGGAATACCTGTGATTTTCGGTCCGCGTAATCAAAAATTCAAAGAGGCTGCCGACCTTATGGAAGCAGGGGGAGGATTCGAAGTGAAAAATGCCGTGGATCTTACTCAGGTGCTTGACCGTCTGATAACCGATGATGCAGCACGTAATGAGGCAGGAAAACAGGCAGGTGATTACATAGCGTCGAATCTCGGAGCAACGGATAAGATACTCAGTGATATCTCACCCTTGTTTTAGAAACTGTTTAAATTCGATCTGTTGGCATCCAAAGATGGGCTTTCGGACTGTTTCAATCTCTTGCTTGAAAATACAGAATATAGTTTGTCTCATAAAGAATTGGTATATGTCTGCTACCCCCCCCGGCACTCTCTCCCCCTCTCTAATAATTTATATTATAATTTCAGTATATAGGGACATCGCTTTGCGATGTATCTGAGGGATAGGGACTTATTTAACATGCCGAAGGCATGTCCTAATGCTGTTTACATAAGGAAAAAGTGA
>CAZKSF010000078.1:0-11916 GCA_964555405.1 uncultured Bacteroides sp. | reverse complement strand
TCGCTGCCGTGTTGACGCAATTTGGTCAGGATTGATTGAGCCTGCTGTTCCTGTCGGTCGAGAGTCTGTCGGGCTTCGTTAAGTCGCGCGACTCGAGCCCTCTGTGTCGCCTGTAGTTTCTCAAGCTCATCCCTGCGGGCAGTAAGGTCAGCGGTGATTGCTTTGATTTCCTTTGCTCTCCGTTGTTGCCAGGCACTGAACTGACGTAGATAGCGTATTCTCTGTAGGGCTTCACGGAATGATGAAGCTGAAAATATGAAAGTCACTTTTGATGAGGCGCGCCGGTCGCCCTGAGTACGACGCATAGAAGCCCTATAGCTGTTGCGCAGTCGTTCTGCCTGTTGTTCAATTTTCCCAATCGAGTCAGATACGCTGTTGATATAGGTCTGCGATGTTTCTATACGTTCGGTAAGCTCGCGTATCTGAGAAAGTATTTCGGCATTTTTACGTCGGATAGTTTCAAGACTGTCCAGCTGGAGTTGGGTGAGACGTTTGTTTTCAGTGATATTCTTACCGGTAGTCCGTATTTCCCGGGCGGTTGACTCTCTTTCCTTTTTTACCTCCTCGACAGTCCGTTCCTTAACAGTACGTGATTTGGAAGTCGTACGTTTCTTCGCATCCGCAAACGGACACGTTATCAGCAGGAGAGCGAAGAAAGACAGAAGAAATCGGACCATACTTAGAGATAAATGATCAGATTGACCGGAGTTGTTTTACAAGTTGAGCCGCATCGACACGACGGCAATCAGCCGGTATTTTTATACCCGGGGAAGCTTTAATCGCTTCAGCCTTGCGCAGATTCCATTTTATTTCACCTCCATATTCCTTTTTGGATGTAGGAAGCGACAGAGTGGCGGAAGAAGCAAATGCCGCTCCTGACGGATCACCCGTACTTTCTGTATCGCCATACGTGACATTCAGTTCACTATCCCCGATTGCAGCCTCAAGTTTTCTGAGCGATGTATTGTCGAAGATAAAAACGCACACCAGGTCAGACAAAGAGCCTTTAAGTTTGCGGGGTGAAGCTGTCCATTGATCGCCGAAAGCATCAAGCTTCATGTCATTACGCAAGTTTTTTCCACCAGCCGAAACATCTTTTCCCGGTATGAAACAATGACCCAGCAAGAGATCCTGAATATTACCGAGTGTAAGCGGGAAAATATCGGTGAGACGATCCACAGGTTCCTGCAGGTAAATACGGTGGTACTTGTCAACGACGGTAACGGTGGAGGGTGTTATTGAAACGACACCTACTTCCATCCCTAAAAAACGTACAGAAAGATATATTTCCTGATCGCGTACGATATATGCCGTGCCTGACATTGACATCTTGACACCATCGATTCGTGCAGTGAAAGGGAGTTTTACTCCGGTCCATAACCCGTATCCTGAAGTTATGCTGTCAAAAGAATCCTTCATGTCAAAATCTACCTTTTCGGCAGACGGACGGTATTCGGTGCCTGCACCGGATTCTTTGTGTGAACGGCATCCTGTCAGAGTCTGAGAGAGAATGAAGAGTAAGGCAGCGGTAACCGACAGCCATTTATGTGATGTCATGCTCGGAAAATTCATTTATAGAAATAGGTCTTGTGGGTGACTTTTCGGTGGAGTAACTCATTATCCGGATCAAGCTTCAAGGCTTTATTCCAAAACTCAAGGGCTTCCTCAGGCATTCCGTCCATGAAATATATGTCACCGGCATGTTCAAATAATTCGGCAGAAGGATCTGAGTCACATTCAAGAGTATGGTCAATTATCGTTCTTGCTTTTGGGTAGTCCTTTAGTTTGAACAGTACCCATGCATAAGTGTCAAGCGATGTGGGGTCATCCGGTTTAGCCTGACATACTTTCTCACTCATTGCCAACGCTCTCTGCAGGTCACGGCCGTCACATGCGAACTGATAAGCGAGATTGTTAAGCGCGGTAAGGTTGTCAGGGAATAACTGTAGAGCTTTTTCGTATGACTCAAAAGCTTTATCAGAGTTACCTGCCTGATGGTAAGTATCTCCGAGACCGGTATATAATTCCGAGACAGCCTCGTTGCTGACGGAGTCAGTGTTTTCGAACATATCGAGAGCATGCATGTAAATTTCGATAGCTTTCTCGTAATCTTCCGATCCGGCATATCCGACTGCCTGCAGCTGATATAAGTCGATGTCGCCGGGGAAATAATGCAATCCCTGCCGGGCGGCATCTGTTGTCTTGGCGAAGTCACGGTTCTGGAGATATAGGCTTGACAATGCACGCCATTTTTGCAGATCGGAAGGCTCAAGGTCAAGTGACAGATTCACTTGCTCGGCGGCTCCTGACCAGTCATGGATAGCGATGAGATAATCGGCATAAAGATCGGAAATCGCCGATTGATGAGGATGCTGTGTGTTAAGGGTCTTGAATAATTCACTGATGCGTGGTTGCTGTAGAGAATCAGTGTAAAGCTCGGCAACGTAATCGCGCAACATAGCCAATTTTATTTCCAGATCCAGGTCCGGCTGATGTAAAGCCTCGAACACTTCACGATCATATGCCACGCTGTCATTTTTCTCACTATAGTAAGAGGCCCGGGCATAGTAAGCAAGTCCGTTAGCGGGATCGAGTTCTACGGCACGGTCATAATAAATGATTGCCGAATCGCTATCCAGGAGTGTATGATAGATATTTCCCACCAGCAGATTATAACCTGAGTTCTCCGGTGATTTTCCAAGCAACTGCCTTGCCTCTTTCAGTACGCCGGCTGTGTCACCCATCTGAAGATAAACCGATGCTTTCATACCGGTAATCTGTCCCGGATCGGCTCCTGCCATTTCAAGCGTATCATACAATTCTATAGCCCTTAACAGCTGGTCGCGGTCATTCCCACGCCGCAATTGAGTGGCATATTTCAAAGTGACGCCATCGCGGTCGGGAAAACGTTCATGCAGTTTTCGCCAGGCTTCAGTAGCGCGTTTATTCTGACCGAGACGCTGAGCCACGCTTGCGTAGGTGAGTCCGTTATACAGATCCTCCGGGTGATTGTCGACATATGCCTGCATAAGATCAATACCTCTGGTCGAACCTATTGAATCGAGCTGAAGGTAATATAGACCGAGAGCCATTCCTATTTCCTGATCGTCAGGGTTCAGGCGACGGGCATAGTCCATTAGTTCGAAGTAAGAATCGTAGCGCTCCTGAAGGGCATGTCTTTTTGCTTCAAGAAACAGGTAGTCAGCTTTCCGTACATCAGCCTCGGTTGCTGTCCGGGAAGTTGACTTATGGTTGTTGCGTGCCAATGACATCTGACCGCTGATAACCACAACGGCAAGTAATATTATTTGTCTTATTAGTGAGTTCACGGAAAATATCCTGACTAAGTATCGATTTCAATTAGTTCCTGTATGACCGAATGCTCCGTCACCTCGTTTTGTCTCATCAAGTCTCTTGACTTCTTCCCATACCGCCCGGGGAACTTGTTTGATTACCATCTGGCATATACGTTCTCCATCACGAACTTCGAAGGGCGTATCGGAAAGATTGATGAGTATTACGCCTATCTCTCCCCGGTAGTCGGCATCGACTGTTCCGGGAGTATTGACCAGACTTATGCCCGAGCGGAGTGCGAGACCGCTGCGCGGACGCATCTGCGCTTCGTATCCGCGAGGCAACTGGATATACAGACCGGTGGGAATGAGAGCGCGTTGCATCGGAGCAATAATTACAGGCTCCTGCAGAAATGCCCTTACATCCATTCCTGCCGATTCAGGTGTCTCGTATGAGGGGAGGGGATGATGCGAACGATTAATTATCTTTATCTTTATATCTTCCATAATAATGGCTTTTGGATGGGTCTACTTCTAATAAACAGCGAAAATAACAAATATTTCTCTAACTGTCATATTTTTTGTGCGAAATAAATGTGAATGGACATCGTTAATAGTATATTATGATCAATCTACTAATATTAGGGATGCCGATTGCGGGTGCTTTTTACCAGTCGGTGGAATTCTATGTAGTGTGTGTGGTTGTGGCAGCCGCTGTCATCGCAGCCGCTGTGCGTCCCTCAAGTCGCGGAGAAGTAATCACTCATTTGCTTGCCGGAGAAATTGAACCGGATGATAGTTTTGGTATCCCTCGTATCGAAGTGTCGGTACGCGATGACGGTACGGTGGTTCTGACACGGTATTGTATCGATATGATTGGTCCGGAAGGGGCAGTGAGTGGAGTGGTGAGTATCAATGGCACCGACGTGACTTTCGAAGAACGCACTGTCCCGGGTCTTTCCGGACAAAGCCAACGGGTTAAGGCTACATTTTTAATGGATTTTCTTGCTCCTTCACGTTATCATTTCCGTTATGAAAGCGAGGCAACCTCTTCGATGGCGGTAATAACTCTGGCTGTTAAACCTGACGTAAGGATCGTGCGTGAGCTTACGAGGTAAAAATACGGAGTAGATCAGGTCGGATTCTTAGTGCGCCTGATTGTCCTGAGATCAATGAGACGGAATCTACTGCCGGAGTGGAATATGTTTCACGTATAAATGGTTCTATTGAAACTACTGTACCGTCAGCCCGTACTGTCAGAATACACAGATGCCCATAAGGTTGCCCGTCAACAAAAATAGTGCGGGCGAGAAGTGTGTAAAGTCGACGTACTCCCGTCATATTATTTCGATTTGAACTGATTCTGCCCAAATCTTGGCATTTTCCCACCATTTGAACTGCGCATACGTATCAGTGAAATTGAGTCGATGCGTGCCTGAGGTCCGGCAGAAGGTTTGTCCGCGTAGGGGTCGGCATAAGCGATATCTCCGTAAATCATCGAACCCCTGAGTGTGTCATTCAAGTGCAGATACAGATCATGCCAGCCGTCTCCCGCCATGGAAGATGATGAGTAATCGATGTTTCCTCCGGGATATTCAGCAGCGAGCGATACTTCAAATTTTCCGGGGGTATTTACTCCTTTAAACCTCAAATGATAAACATCGCCAAGTTCCCAGTATCTGTCAGACCGTATTTCGAATGTCACGCGGTCGGATGCGAGATTTCCTGATACCGGACGCATCCTGAACTGCGACCAGATGTCTACTGAATCACCTTCAGCCTCGAATGCTACCAGAGGAGGACGTTCGGTTGCAGTGGCTGCCAGTTCGTTGGCGCGTGCCAGTTCTTTTTCAAGAATTTTCTCAGTTTTTTCGTAAACCTCGACATATTTTTCGATGTTCCTGCCATACCACATCATCGACGAATCCACTTCTTCAGGTGTTACGCCGTGAGCTGCGTAAATCGACTGTTTCAGTAACTGACGTGTTGAGTCATTATTAAAACTCTGTCGATTCTGTTCAGCCACCGCTTCCCCAAGGTGGATGTCAGCCATTAGGGCCGCCATTTTATCCGGCTGGATAACACGGCGGGGAACACCTGAACAACTGCTGGCTAAAATCAGACCCGTCGTCAGAGCGAATAATATGATATTGCCCGCCCGGGTCATTTTTCAGAGTCACTCGTTTCCTTCGGAGTATTGGTTCCGAAGTACAGATATTTACTGTAAAATAAAATCAGAACAATGATTCCGACAGATATTGCAGCATCAGCAAGATTGAAAACAGGTTGAAAAAACAGGAATTGCTGTCCGCCTACAACCGGAATCCACTGTGGCCAGTCGAAGCTGAAAAGAGGGAAGTAGAACATATCCACTACCTTTCCGTAGAAAACAGGTGCATAACCTCCGTCGGGTGGAAATAATTCAGCTACCATAGGAGGAGCCGGATCATTGAAAATCAGACCATAGAACAGAGAGTCAAATATGTTGCCCGAAGCGCCGGCTGTAATAAGCGCCAGACACACCACATATCCCGGAGGGTATATGCCCGGTTTGCTTTTACATACCTTTATCAGATACCATATAAGGAATGAAACAGCGACAATACGTACGATTGACAGAAATAATTTACCTATTATCTGCATTCCGAACGCCATGCCGTTGTTCTCGACAAACACAAGATGAAACCATTGTGTTATGCGATAGTCTTCTCCCAGATAGAAGTGGGTCTTTACCCAGATTTTCAGAATCTGGTCGACAATAAGAATCAGAGCAATGATTATAACGGCACACAATCCGTACCGTCGGGTCATTTTTGTCATAAGTTCTTGCGGTTAAGATCCTCTTTCGACTGAATGCCGAGAGTGGCGTGAGGGACGACTCTAAGCCGTTCCTTAGGGATAAGTTCGCCGGTGTTCCGGTCGATACCGTATGTTTTATTCTCGATACGCGTCAGAGCTGCCTGTAGATGCTGAATGAATTTGAGCTGGCGTTGCGCCAGGTGACTTGCCTCCTCTTTCGACAAGGTTGAGGCACCTTCCTCAAGAGCTTTGAAGGTAGGGGATGTATCAGCAGTGTCGTTGTTGCTGTCATTGGTCAGCCCTGCCATAAGCTCGTCATAGTCATGACGGGCTTTGGCAAGTTTTTCCAGTATGATCTCTTTGAATTCCTGAAGTTCTTCATCAGAGTAACGGGTCTTTTTATCGCTCATGATCGAGATATGCGGAAATTATTAATTTAAAGAGATTCTTACAGGTATTTTCTGATCATCTATCGAAAGGATAACGGTATCTTTGTCATCAGCATCCACTTGGGCTGTTTCAATTGATGATGCCAGAACCTGGCGCGCGATATAATCACCGAAATCCGCCAATGTGTCCTCCAGGGCAGCCTCCGGAGCGAACGTAATGGCAATACGGTCGGTAATAGCATAGTCGCGCTCCTTGCGGATATTCTGGATTCGGTTGACAAGCTCGCGGGCGAGACCTTCGCGACGGAGTTCCTCAGTTACCGTGATGTCGAGTGCCGCAGTCAGTGTGCCGTCCGATGCCACAAGCCAGCCCGGGATATCTTCGGAAAGTACCTCCACATCGGCAAGTTCGATGCATGTGGGTGTGCCGGCGACATCAAGGGTTATCGCACCCTCGCGTTCGAGTTCGGCGATCTGCTTCTGATCCATTGATGCAATGGCGGCTGCAGCCGATTTCATGTTTTTACCGAGCTTCTTGCCGAGCTTCTTGAAATCAGGTTTAACTCGTTTTACGAGGGCGCTGTCATCCGAGCCAACGATTTTGAGTTCCTTCACATTGATTTCATTGAGCAGGAGTGACGCCATAGCGCTGATAGCTTCAGCTTGAGCCGGATCGATGGCAGGAACCATAACTGTCTGAAGCGGCTGGCGAACCTTGAGGTTTGCTTTGCGGCGCAGGGACAGAATCAGTGATGTCAGACGTTGGGTAAGATCCATGCTCTTTTCGAGAGCTGCGTCGGAGTTTCCGTCAGCCTCGGGGAATCGTGCAAGATGTACAGATTTCGTATCCTCTCCGGTCACTGAGGTGAGGTCGCGGTAAAGACGGTCGGCATAGAAGGGCGCGATCGGAGCTATGAGTTTGGCTATCGTGACCAGACAGCGGTAGAGAGTCTGGTAAGCCGACAGTTTGTCTTCTGTCATTTCTCCGCGCCAGAAGCGTGCTCTGTTGAGACGTACATACCAGTTCGAGAGATTGTCGATGACAAATGTCTGTATCAGACGTGCGCCACGTGTAGGTTCGTAGTCGGAGTATGCTTCGCGTACCTGGCTTACGAGAGTGTTGAGCAGCGACAGAATCCAGCGGTCGATCTCCGGTCTTTGATCATAAGGTATTTCCGGAGCCGAGCCGTTGAAGCCGTCGACGTTCGCATACAACGCAAAGAATGAATATGTGTTTTGGAGCGTTGCAAAGAATTTACGTGCTACTTCCTCAACACCTTCGGTATTGAATTTCAGGTCGTCCCATGGTGCTGAATTGACCAGCATATACCAACGGAGGGCATCGGAGCCATATTTTTCGATAGCCTTGAACGGATCAATCGAGTTGCCGTGCCGTTTCGACATTTTGTTTCCGAACTTATCAAGTACCAGACCGTTTGAGATCACGGCTTTGTAAGCCACGGTATCGAATACCATTGTAGCGATTGCATGCAGCGTGAAGAACCATCCACGGGTCTGGTCGACACCTTCGGCTATAAAATCGGCGGGATAAACTTTGCCGTTATCGAAAGCTTCCTTGTTTTCGAACGGATAATGGATCTGAGCGTAAGGCATCGAACCCGAATCAAACCATACGTCGATGAGATCGAGTTCGCGATGCATAGGTTCGCCTTTGGGTGAAACAAGAACTATGTCATCCACATAAGGTCTGTGAAGATCGATCTTCTCGTAATTTTCCTTAGAGTAGTCTCCCGGTACAAATCCACGGTCGCGGAACGGATTGGATTTCATCACGCCGGCAGCCACGGCTTTATCTATTTCGTTGTATAAAGTGGCTACCGAATCAATACATATTTCTTCTGATCCGTCCTCCGTACGCCATATTGGCAGGGGAGTGCCCCAGTAACGAGAGCGCGACAGATTCCAGTCCTGGACGTTCTCAAGCCATTTACCGAATCTTCCCGAGCCGGTAGCGGCTGGTTTCCATTGGATAGTATTGTTTAGTTCGATCAGGCGGTCGCGTACCTGGGGAGTGCGGATAAACCAGCTGTCAAGCGGATAGTAGAGCACCGGTTTGTCCGTACGCCAGCAGTGAGGATAATTGTGGGTATGTTTCTCGATTCGGAATACTTTTTCCTGCTGTTTGAGCATGAGGCAGATGTCTACATCGAGGGTGTCGGTTTCGGGTGTGGCGGCAGGGTCGTAGGCGTTCTTTACATAGCGTCCCTGCCAGGGTGAATAAGCTTCGGTGTCTACCATTTCTTCAACGAACTTCGGATCCAGTTCATCAAGTAAGAAGAAACGACCCTTAAGATCGACCATCGGACGTATATTGCCGCCTCGGTCAATCATGTGGAGCGGCGGTACACCTGCCTGACGCGACACACGCAAGTCGTCGGCACCGAACGTACCGGCTATGTGTACTATACCTGTACCATCTTCGGTAGTGACGTAATCGCCGGGAATAACACGGAATGCGCCTTCTCCCGGATTTACCCACGGAATGAGCTGCTCGTAATGCAGACCGACGAGGTTCGATCCTTTTACGGTGGTAACAACCATCCAGGGCAGTACTTTCGACCCTTTTTCATAACTCAGTTCCAGGTCGCGTGCTTCCGGTTTGAAGAACGAACCGAGTAGTTCCGTAGCTACTACCACTGTTACAGGATTGCCGCTGTAAGGATTGAATGTGCGCACGATCGAGTATTCGATATCCGGACCTACAGCCAGAGCGGTGTTCGACGGAAGTGTCCACGGGGTAGTGGTCCATGCCATGAAATAGGGTTTACCCCACCCTTTCATCGCATCTGTCGGATCTGTTATAAGGAACTGAGCCACACATGTAGTATCCTTCACATCGCGATAACAGCCGGGCTGATTGAGCTCGTGGGAGCTTAGACCGGTACCTGCAGCGGGTGAATATGGCTGAATAGTGTAACCTTTGTAAAGCAGTCCTTTGGAGTAGATCTGGGCGAGAAGCCACCACACTGATTCGATATAACGGTTATCGTAGGTGATATAGGGATCGGACATATCCACCCAATATCCCATCATGTTGGTCAGTTGTTCCCATTCGCGGGTAAACTGCATGACTTCGCGGCGGCATGCATTGTTGTAATCGTCAACCGAGATAGTCTTACCGATATCTTCTTTGGTAATGCCGAGTCTTTTTTCTACGCCTAATTCTACAGGCAGGCCATGTGTATCCCAGCCAGCCTTACGTTTTACGCAGTATCCTTCCATTGTTTTGAAGCGGCATACCATATCTTTGATAGTACGTGCCATAACATGGTGTATTCCCGGCATACCGTTAGCCGATGGAGGCCCTTCAAAAAATACGAAAGATGGAGCGCCTTCGCGTTCGGTTACACTGGCTTCGAAGAGGTGATTTGCATTCCAGTCGGAAAGCACCTGCTTATTGATATCCGATAAGTTGAAATTCTTATATTCGTTGAATTTTTTTGTCATCTCGGAACGATTAAATTCTTAAATTAATTTTTCGCAAAATTACTAATAATTATCTGTTGTCGCAAACACGCTGACAGAAAATTGCCGTTGATAACAATCAATCTGAAAGGAATGTGCGCTACGTTATCATTTCATCATTTAGAGAAGCGTGACGGAGGCATGTATCCCATCTTGACGCCAAAATGAAATGACATCATAATTATGAAAAAAATTCCTGCAATAAATATCGGAATAGACATGACTACAAATAGGAATGCAATTAATCTCCACTTCCGATACCATTTATAATCCTTCTTGTCAAAGCGTTTGAAGTATTTCAAATATACATCTTTTTTGAAAACCCTATTATTAAAAAATTTTGAAGACAATATGAAGCCAATGATCATTATTGTTACTATTACAAAAAAGTTAAATCCTACCCACTTGATTATACAACCATATATCATGCTTATTGGAAGAAACACGTAGGAAAAAGTTACAAATTCAAAATGATCCTTTGCGATTACAATATTCAATCCCTTTTTTTTATTATGAAATACATCATGGAGTTCCAACTCTGCATTAATCCTACGTTCTTTAACTTTAAGCCTTAGTTCCCTCGGCAAAATAAATTCAATAAGATAAATAACACCTAATGCTATAAATTTCATTACATTACTGAAAGTAATCTCCTTTCTCCACATGCAATAAAAAATAGCATTCAAGAAATAATCGAAACGTTTCGTTTCTCTGCGTCCTCTCCTATTTTCCATACCATCTGTCAATTAGCGTTTGACCAAATTCACTGCCTATAAATCCTCCTGCAAGACCTCCAATACATCCCCCAATTAAGGCTCCCGGTACTCCCCCAAGTGTGATACCCCAATACAACCCCATTTCAATACCTCCTAATGCTCCATAATAACTGCCAACCCAGCCAGTTGCTGATCGAAGGCTATTATAAACGTCAATGTTGCCACTTTGATTATATGCCTCCCAATCCTTTACACCACTTAGAAACAAATCTACAGCACCTAAAACTTTACCTGCAGGAGAGGAGTATTTAGATATCGAAGCACCAATCCCATCTAATCTCCAAGTCTTTACATATTGGTTGCCATAGAAAGCCCTTTGACCTTCATTCTTAAAATAAAACTTACCGTTATTCCCGACTGTAGAATTATAGCTATAATCTTTCAAAGATGTTCCCATAGCACTCACACCTGTATTTATCAACGATGCACCATAAATACTCTTTTCATAACCTCTCCAAAATCTCCTCCAAGGAAGTTCATTAGCAGTACACTCTACTTCAGGAAGTTCAACATGAAATTGACCGGTTTCTTTATTATAAACCATCTCAAAATGCAACTCATCATTCATAGTACATATCATATAACCGTTCATTGCGCCTTTTAGGAAGTTGCCTCCGGTAACCCATGCACCCATTCCTCCCATTAAAGAGACTATTCCTTTCCTGAAATAAGTGTTTAATACTCCTGATGAACTTATATTTACCGTACGGATTAAACTTCCGACTCCGGACGCTGTGAAACCCGATACGAATCCACTGAAGAACTTTTCTCCATTTAGAACACCGAATATCCCTGAAGCAATACCGTGAGAACCCGCACGAAGAAGCTCATTGCCTACACTCCCAATATTACGGAACGCTTCTCCGATTCCGAAAAATGCCGCGGAAGCTAATGTAGGAAGCAGACTTCTCAGACCGGCGCGCCATATATTTTCACCATTGATTGCTGCCGAAAAAATATTATTTACCACTCCGAAAACAAAGGGGATTAATGCCGGTGAGATAGTATTTCCGCTCGGATCGGTATATTTCAACGGATTGTTAAGACAGTAGCTGTAGCGGTTGTATCCCTGCGAGAAGTCTGGAAACTGAATGATGGGATCGGGACTGAGAAAGCGCCCGAGTTCGGGATCATATAATCTGCCGTTCATATTGATCAAGCCGAACTCGCTCA
>CAZKSF010000077.1:0-11954 GCA_964555405.1 uncultured Bacteroides sp. | reverse complement strand
ATGCTTACGTATTGGTTTTCTTTGAAATCCGTTTTGTTGAATATCTCACATTTGGTTGTGTCGGTGGCTGTCAGCAGCCGGATGAGATGGATGGAACTTGGCGAGATTGCCTGAATACGGTTGTCTTGCGGATATCGGTAAATCCAGATCGGTGCTGACAGTTCGGGATGTTCCCTACCCTGCTTTTCGAACTGAATGGCTTGCCGGCGTGTGGTCTTTATAAATAAGAGGTGTGGGATGACGGCGCGAACGCGGTTCTTTTTACCGGGAACTTTGATGATCTCTTTCGGGAAAAGTACTTCTTCGCAAAGGGGCGAGAATTCGGCTTCTGCACGAAAGTCCTGTCGCGTCTTTATAGCGAACCACTCTGTGTTTGTATCTTGTGTGAGGTTCTGTCTGTTCATAATCGTACACATTTTCTCTTCCTGCATGACGAGAATGTATCTCTTGCCATACACCATTCACAACCGTCCGTCTACTTTCGCCTCGGATCTCATGAATGAGCCTATACAGGTGCTTTTCAAGCGGTTGCGGCTCAATATCACGAGACAAAATCATCTGTTAAAATCACACTCTCTTGTCAAGAGATACTTCGAAAAATTAAACAGCAGATAATTAGAGTCTTAAAAATGGGAAAAAGCGCAAAATTTACATTTTGTCGAAGAGGGTTGTTTTTTCACATGTATAATTAGGTCAAATTCAGATAATTTTGTTACCTTTGCATTGGTTTAGTATCTCTTGACAAGAGATACTTATTTTTTTGGCAAAAAATAAGCAAGTACCACATGCTTCCCAGCCTGTAAAAATACCAACGCGGGGAAGGTGCAGCCAAGATGGCTGCACTACTTGCGTGCCTTCGGCACTCCCCTCCCTATAATATATATTTAAATTGCAGTTTGTAGGGACATCGCTTCGCGATGTATCTGAGGCTCATGGACTTATTCAACATGCCGAAGGCATGTCCCTACGGCAGATTGAACGCCGGAGGACAACAACGTCCCTTCGGCACCCCCCCCCATAATATATATTTAAATTGCAGTTTGTAGGGTCATCGCTTTGCGATGCAAGTACCACAGGCTTCCCAGCCTGTAAAGATACCATCGCGGGGGAAGGTGCAGCCAAGATGGCTGCGTTACTTGCCGGCTGTAAGCCGGAGGAACCTGCTTCTGACATCATTGTCACTCCGTGACTCCGATTGATGGTGATCACTGTCCGGGCACTCCCTTCGGTTATGCCTGTCTGTGCTTCAGGCATCAATGGGTGGAAAGGGATGGGTAGTTGCATTTACGGAAAGCCTACTCAGCAATAGAATTAATTCTTTTGGCATCTGTACTCCAACTATTTGCTTTGAATCAAGCGTATAAAAAACCCCAACATGATAGGCACTCGGTTTTGGTGACTGGCGTTTAACTCTGGCTTTGCAATTGGCAATATCCTGTTTATGTATAGTTGAAACGGATAATTTTGCGTATCCGAACAAAGAATCCCCTTCTTTCCGAGGTTTGAAACTGACATTTTCACGAGTGGGTATTCGATATTTTGTTCTCCATACCGAAAGGTATTCTTCTTCATCACCACTTGCTAAAATTGTTAATGCAAAAGCTGATGCAGTTACTCTATCACCCTTTACCATTGAAGGAGCAAAAAGGATACGAGCAACATCCTCTGCTTCATCCACATCGAACAACTCTTTAGATTTGTCAGACATCGTAATTCCCGAATAAATTGCTCATTCTTATAAGAGCTTCTGAGGCTTTTGAAATATCGAATTCCATCTCATCCATGATTGGATCTTCGCCGTCCTTCATAGCTGCAAAAGAGAATCCTGCATTTCCAACACTCATTGCTGCGACCTCCCTTGCTTTGAATTCGAATGTAATTGTGCCGTTTGGTGCGGGAAATACATTCCACAATTTAAGGATTTTATCAGGAGTATTCATCACTAAACTAACTGCATTAAGGTATGCCGCCTGCTGAATCGGATAGGCTCCATAACCATCCCATCCATGTGTGCTTAGTTCAGTAAACAACCGTTCCAGTTCGAAGAGAATTTTATCTCTTTCTATGTGTGAATCGACTGGTTCCTGTGACGAAACTCCTTCAAGAATATCTAACGCATAGGTATGGTCTGTTTTGCAGTGATGATGTCTTTCAACTGATGATGCCGTACATCCTAAGTTACAACCTAATACAGTAAGACTAACCAATGAAAAGGTAACGGGTGCTCCTGTTTTTCTTTTCTTTGGCATAGCTTTTGGTTCACAGAATGAGTAGGTTATTGTATTCATGATCAATCTTTCTGCATTAGATTAAATAGTTTATCAGATATTATACCAGTAAACGTGTCAAAAATCTCATTGTTCATCAGTATACTCCTATCTATTAAATCTGATACATTGACTGATTGACTTAATGCTTCCAAATCAAGTTGAAACATGAAATTTTTATCGTCGGGTACGTTAACCATAAATGGTGCCCGTATTTTTCCCCAAATGGTGTCTGCCTCCCCTTCAATACTCATTTTAAAAGCTTGAGCCGGAATATTTGGCGTATTAGCCATGGCGGTTATGTTTCCTACTTTGAAAGCGTCTACAATGGCTAATTTCCATGCATCAAATGCATTTTCAGCTTGCGCATGAAAAAGATTTCTTTTTATTATTGATAAGGATTTAACTTCTTCTACACCCAATGCCTTAAGGAAGGAAATAACTATATCTAATCGTGGCTTCAGGGATTCTTCAAAATAGCTGTAAATATCTGAATCCATTACGACTGATACAGAGGTCGTAGTAAAGTTAAATCTTTCATTCTTACTATCAGAAACAATGTCTATTCCGTTTAGTTTTGGAATATTGATTGTTTCAGAAATCCCAAATTTATCTCGTAAAAACGTTTTAAATATTTCTCCATTACCCAATAAGTCAATTTCTTCAAAGGTTACCGTTGCTGTGACATCGCGCAAGAATGTTCGCTTGATAGACCTTCGTTTTGCTGCACTGGTTAATGTTGGAGTTTCCATTCTTTTTGTAGGCAAAATTAATCAACATCTGTTTTATATGCAACAACTCCGCGCAAATAATTGTAAAACGGTGCGGAATTGATTGCAAAAGGAACATCGCGTTGCGATGCAAGTACCACAGGCTTCCCAGCCTGTAAGGTGCCATGGCGGGGAAGGTCAGAATTTGTAGGACAACATTAACGAGACGGTGCGGGATGTGGAACTTACGTATGGATAATCGCGGTAATGGGTCGACCGGTAGAAGTGGGTGAAGTCTAACGCTGCGAACAGATGCTTTTGCAAACGCACGTCGGCTCGTAACTGTGTGATGTTAAGGGATGCTACAGAACGGTCGCCCTGCACATTCAGTGTCCGGAAATTTACAGCAGACAAGTCGGTGCCGTAACGATAGCCGCGCCAGGTGAACAGACGATAAAGCTCGTTGGTAACCGAAAAGGAGAACCGACTCTTACGGAACACTACGTTGAGTCCGCATTTGATCGAGAATCCGGATGCCCAGTTATAGTTGCGTTCATCCTCGGTATAATGATCGGAAAGTATCGATCCGAGAATTATGCCGTTAAAATGAGTGTAGGCATCGATTACCCACGGACGCGATGCTGTGTCGCGGAACAAAGCTCCAACTCCGAGCGAGGCAGGAATGCCTAACTTGAACGGTATCTCCTGATAGTCGCTTAACGAATTGCTGTCGTAAAAATCAAAGTGCTGATATAAGCCTACACTGAGGTGTTCGTCTTTCTTTTCAAGAAATTCACGGGCAAGAAGTCTGCCTTTAATCTGAAACTGGGTCAGTATCGGCTGGGTCTTCATGAACTGAAGCTCCGAACGTACGGTGAAATAATCATAAGGCATGGTTGATTTGATTTCATAACGGTCGCCATACTCCATGTCGAGCTGAACCACTCCACCGACATGTATTTTGGTAGAATTGTCAAGACGGTCAAGGAGCTTGACTCCGGTAGAGAGCCGGACGGCAAAGTTCGGCGTACCGTAAATCCTGCCGCGGGTTGCGGAGCGGCGCCATGACTGACCGGTGATGAGACGGTTGATACCACGCATGGGCGATATGAGAAACGCTGCTACCTCGCGTCCGATACGCTCGCTGCCTGATGTGCGGTCGTCGAGCACCGCGTCGGATGCCCTGAAAAGCACCTCGCCTATGGCCGCACCTCCGATGGGGGTGGCAATAATGTCGTTGGTCGACGGATATTCACGCTCCATAAACATCTCCCACATGGCGCTTCCGCCGATAGCGAACAGTTCGGACTGCCAGTAATTGAAGCCGTTGGACCGCGCGGCATTGAAGTATAACGACCCGTTGTAAGGATGCAGGAACGTGTTGGTTCCGAGCTTGTCGTTATCCCAGTAGAAGCCGTGACGGAAGTTCTCTTTTATAGTATTGAAATTGATATAGGCGAAATCTCCGTGCTGAACGTAGCGGTCGAATGCCCACAGACTGAGATTGAACCCGACCACCTCAGCTCCTGCACGCCAGAAATGACGCTTTTTACCTTCGACTACATCGACCGAATCAGGCAAAACCTGCCGGATGCTACGCAGCTTGATAGGTATCTGTGCCGATATGCTCCCGGTGAGCATCGACAGGATAAACAATAATCCGGCAAACAATGATCGGTATTTACGCACGCTGAACATAAGTGATAAATTTTACTTTAAAACATCGGGGCAAGCATCACTGTTCGCATGAATATAAAAAATCGGGACACCCGTCGCTAAACGGATGCCCCGGTTAAAAAAATGGGAATTTAAAATCAGAGAACAACTTTGACTATCTGCGAACCGGCACGTACGAGATAGATGCCGCGTGACAGTGAAACCGTACGTTCGCCATTTACCACGCCGGTAAAGACTTCCGTTCCATCGGCGGTGTAAACCGCCACTTCAACGGCTGCCGAAGTCTTGACAACGAGAGAACCGTCGGCTGCGTAAACAGTTACATTGTTATCGGTTTCGGGAGTAGCAACAGATGTGGTTACTACCTTGACAGGATCGCATGCATTGGAGCGACCACGGTCGTAAACTACAGCCACGCTGTAGTAGTTGTTGCCTACCGATGCGGTATTATCGATGAATGTGGTTTCGGTTACAGGTGTGTCGGTGAGTTTGACAGCATTACGGAACACTTCATAGCCCTCGATTTCGAGCAGACCGGTAATAGGAGTATATTCGATATCGTCAACCATCAGACCTGACTGGAAGCTTCCGGTGTAACGGATAGCGAAATAGCGTGCATTTGCCGGTAGTTCGGCTTCAACAGCAACCCAGTTGCTTGTCGCGGTACCGGAGGTGAGCAGGGCGAAATCATCGACATTGCGACCGGTAGTCGAGTAAAGCACTTCGTAAGTGTCGTCCTGATCGACTGTGCTGAGGTTCTTAACCATGAACTTAATCTTGGTTCCGCCGATCACTTCGGGCGATATGAGCCAGTCGTTATTCACGGGATCATTCCAGAAATCGGAAACTACTGCAAGCCATGAAACGAAGCACTGATCGCCTGAATAGGGTGCGAGATACGGGAAGGTTGCGAGGATTTCTTCATCCGGAGCCCAAACGATGAATGCCTGGTTAGCCTCGCAGTTTGGCCACTTGTGCGGCATCTCGATATAGTAACCGCTTCCAAGACCGTCACCGTCAACTGTAATCCAGTCACCGATACCGTTGATGAGCCACGGTTCGTATTCCTCTGCCCCGTCGACAACACTCTCGGTGGGATCGGGAAGCACGGGAGCGCCCCATGTAAGAAGGACTGAACCGTCTGCTGCATTTTCACCCGACAGAATCGATACTTCGGGGAAGAACGATTTGCTGATATTAACTACAAGTGTCTGCGACTCGTTGTTGGAATTGTTGGCGTCTATATCATAGACGATGCGTGCCATAACCTGGTGCTCGCCTGTCTCGGCTGCATTGAAAGAATGGTTTGCCACAACACTTCCCTTTTCGCCGGATGCGAGTTCTTCACCGTATGTGCTCCAAACGACATTGCCGTCGGCAAGGAATTCGATAACATAGTCTTTAGCCGGTTCTGTACCATGGTTGTAGTACTCGATGCCATAAAGCATGTCCTCTTCGATGGCGCCATTCTGGCTTCCATAGAATGAGGTGATCTGCATGTCGTTGGCGGGAGCATCCTCGACGGAGATCTGATCGAAGTAGAAGTACATCCAGCTTACATCGGTGAGACCACGGAAGCCGAACTGTACGATTTCAGCGTCCTTGTAAGCTTCGAGATTGAATTTGTGTTCGATCCAGCCCCATTCGGGTGTGGCTGCAAGAATCGGATCGCACAACGGAATCCATTCGCCATTGTCAACACGGATTTCGGGGAACATGCGGGTGGATGATTCGTATGCTACGGATGAATCAAGCCAGTGGTACATCCAGAAGCTGAGTGTAGGAATGGCCGAACCTTCGAGTGAGAATACGGGCGATACAAGTCGGCTGTCGGTGGTTTCCCATCCGCAGTAAGGATCATAGAACATGGTCAGACCGTTGTCATTATCATGACCATCCATTCCTGACGAGGTGGTGACGACTGACCATCCGAATGAGCCGGAAATAGGATCGGTGAGCCATGGATTGAGATCGAGACGACCGTTGGAGAATGACTCGTATGCCGGGAGGGTGTATGGCTTGCCGACTGAGATGATGTCGGCTACCGACTGGGTTTCACCGACAGGGTTCTCGGCGGTGATTCCGTAGAAGAAACTGTCCTGGAAATCGCCGAGCGCCCAGCTGAGATCGGTGTCGGTGTATTCAAGCGCGGTCAGACCGGTAGCAATGGCGACCATGTTGTTGCGGTCGCTGCCACGGTACACATTATATGTAATGGTGGCGGGGTTGATATACTTGCCGTTGAGACCTTCGGTTACTGCATTCCATTCCAGATGAACATCCATATTGCGGTTCTGGGTAACGAACTTGGTCACTACCGGAACGGCCGGAAGATCCTCACCTACCCACAGTGTGACTGAGGATGACTGACCTTTTACATCGTCAAAGGTGCCATACACGGTGTAGGTATGTTCTCCGGACGATACATTTTCATCGGTAAGTTCAACTTTCTCGCCGGGAGTACACTCCATCTGCTTGATTACCGAGCCGTCGCGCTCGACAGTCATCAGAATATTTTCAGTGATGGGTGAACCGGTAAGAAGTACCGCCGGAGCTATGAACGACAGATTAACGTCATTCGATCCGTTCTCGCCAGCCACTGCCTCGAATTGTTCGGGGGCTGCCGGCTTGTAGGCTGATTCGCCTTCGACTACGTCGATGGAGAACAGGTTGAAATAGAAACCGTCCTCGTTGGTGTAGTTATAAAGTCCGATGTAGTAGACGCCTTCCTCGGTTACGGAGAACTCGGCGTTATAGACATCAATCCAGCCGCTTGTTATGTTGTTGAGATCAAGCAGAACGGTGGTGTGATCGGCGGGATCGAGTGATTTGCCGACTGTAACACGCAGGTTGGACGGACGACCCATGTTGACCATGATGGCAAGCTTGTAGGTGTTTTTGCCGTTGAGGCGCAGTCCGGGAGTCATGAGCCAGTCGTTGCCCGGAACAGGGTTCTCCTGATCAACGCAGAACTGGATGAGCTTTTCGTCAGCCTTCCAGAACCATTTGTTGTAGACAGCACTCTCGCCTCTTACGATGCAGTCGTCATCGAGGTCGATGAAAGTGTAGTTGGCTTTAGTAGCATCTCCATCGCTGAAGTTGTCGCTGAACGGAAGATCAAACACCGGCGCACCTGTCTCGGTAAGCGCGGGAGTGACTTTCTGACGAACCTGTACGGTGGCAGGAGCCAGACGTGACGGTAATGATTGCGGCGCGGTCAACGCAGCGGTCGGCTCAGCCGGAACCGGGATACGTATCTCACGGTTGAACGCCGAAGCCGTTACAAGGCTACAGCCCGCAAGGAGTGATAAAAGAGTTCTTGTTTTCACAATTCGATTGATATTGTTGATTGTTGTCTGATAATGTACAGCGGGTCTTTCGACTCAACGTAATAGGACTTTTATGCCCGAATTAACATTTCGAATCAAGGCTCCCACATTATTTAAATTATGTAATCTAAGGTTACGAATACAAAATTACATACTTTCAAATTAAAAAAAAATCGTCGGACTATAAAATTCCGACGATTTAAAGAATTTAATCAATTTTTAATCAGCAAGGTCTACCGCATAGTACATTTTGCGCCCGGTAGGATAAATACCGGTGATGAACATCACTTTGTCGGATGAATCATCTTTCATGATTGCCTTATACAGTTTTTCCACGTCATCGGCACTCTCAACGCGGACATTGTTGATGTCCATGATGATGAATCCTTCCTTTATTCCGGCGTTCTTGAACTTTCCGTCTTTGAGACCGGTAACCTGAAGCCCACCCGAGATGTTGAGCTGCTTCGAGGTCTCGGACGAAGGCTTGCGGAATGCACATCCGAGGTCGGTGAGCGAAGCTGCCGCAGTGATTTTTGTACTTCCCTGATTGTTGAGAAGGGTCAGACGAGCGGTGTGCTCTTTGTTGTCGCGGATATAAGTTACTGTAATCTTGTCGCCGGGACGATACTTGGCTATCTGCTCCTGCAGGTGTGATGTATTGCGGGTAGGTACGCCGTTGATTGCAATGATGACATCGCCTTTCTGGAGACCTGCTTCCATAGCCGAGCTGCGGTCGATGACACGTTCTATCAGGAGTCCCTCATTAACTGCCGTAATACCTTTTTCCTTCAGAAGTTTGGCATCGAGTTCGCGGAATTCAATTCCGAGTACGGCACGCTGTACGCTTCCGTATTCCTTGATGTCGGTCATTACCTTTGCCACAATCGATGTGGGAATGGCAAAAGAGTAACCGGCATAGCTGCCCGTCTGGGAATAGATAGCAGTGTTGATACCGATCAGCTCACCGTTCAGATTGACAAGAGCACCGCCTGAGTTTCCGGGGTTGACAGCCGCATCTGTCTGGATGTAGCTTTCGATACCCATCTGGCGGGTGTGGGTCACTGAAGAAATCGAACGCGCCTTGGCGCTTACGATGCCGGCGGTAACGGTTGAGGTGAGACCGAAAGGATTACCCACGGCAAGAACCCATTCGCCTATCTGCAGATTGTCGCTGTCGCCTATAGGAATAACAGGCAGATTATCGGTATCTATCTTTATGAGAGCAAGGTCGGTAACCGGGTCGGCGCCCACAACGGTAGCATTGAACTGACGGTTATCGTTCAAGGTCACCTCAAGGCGCTCGGCGCCATCGATCACGTGATTGTTGGTAATTATGTAACCGTTTGCCGACACTATCACGCCAGATCCCATGCCGAGAGGCTGCTGTGTGCTCTCCGGATCTTTCTGTTGCTGTTGGGGTTGCTGGCGAGGCTGCTGCTGACGACGCTGCCCCTGACCTTGTCCGGGATTCCCGAAAAAGAAATCGAAGAACGGATCGGAGAAAAAGTCACTGCCTCCGCCATAGCCGTTCTGGTTGCTGTAGCGGTTGCGGGGAGTTGCGTAACTCTTTATACTTACGACACCGTTGATGGTGGATTCGGCAGCTTTTGTGAAATCGGAATTATTGACAGGGCTCTGAACCACATTGACAAAACCCGATCCGGCTCCGGTTCGCGAAGATACTACATCGAGATCCGGTATCTGACTGTCGGAAGATGAGGTGAGGCGCATTGCTGCGACGGTGGCTGCCGAGGTGAGCACCGCTACCCCACACGCCAATAATGTGATTTTTCCGTAAAGTTTCATCAGTTTTGTTTATGGTAAATATTGTGTTAATTTTTATCTGTTAATTAAGTTAATTGGATAGTTGATTTAACGTTTGAATCTATAACGGAAAAACGCCACGCTGAATTACAACGTGGCGTTTATTTTTAAACTGATTTAATAAATCGCTCTGCTTTTTTACAGTTGTTTACAGGTCAACCCTGATATTTTCACATGTTTTCAGTCAGAAAACGTTCTACATCGATAGCTGCCTTGCAACCGCTGCCAGCGGCGGTGACTGCCTGGCGGTAACGTGGATCGGCTACGTCGCCTGCTGCAAATACTCCGGCAACATTGGTAGCGGTGGTTCCGTCGAATGTTTTGATATAGCCGGCTTCGTCAACTTCAACTGCCGGACGGAAAATATCGGTGTTGGGATGATGTCCGATTGCGAGGAAGAATCCGTCGATCGGGAGATCGTAATGACGTTCGGATGCAGTGCCGCGCCCTTCGACGAGATGAACTCCTTCAAGATATTCCTCACCATACAGTCCCTCGGTCTCGGTGAGGAACAGAACGTGGATATTCTCCTTTTCCATCACTCTTTTCTGCATCACCTTGGATGCGCGGAGGTAATCCTTGCGGACGATGAGGTAAACTTCGGCTGCGATATTGCTGAGATACAATGCTTCCTCACATGCCGTGTCACCACCGCCGACTACCGCTACCTTGCGTTTGCGATAGAAGAATCCGTCGCAAGTCGCACATGCTGAAACGCCCATTCCGGAATAGCGTTCTTCATCGGGGAGTCCGAGGTATTTTGCCGAAGCGCCGGTAGCTATAATTATGGTGTCGGCTATGATTTCGTGACCATCTGCCGAAACAGCGTGGAACGGGCGCTTGCTGAGATCAACACTCTTGATGAAACCGGGACGGAGATCGGCGCCGAATCGACCTGCCTGTTTGCGCAATTCGTCCATGAGCTGAGGACCGGTGATTCCGTTGGGATGACCGGGGAAGTTCTCAACCTCGGTAGTTGTGGTAAGCTGACCGCCGGGCTGAAGTCCTTCGTATATTACCGGCTCAAGATTGGCGCGGGATGTATAGATTGCCGCGGTGTACCCGGCGGGACCCGATCCGATGATGAGACATTTTGTGTTTGTTGTTTCCATATTATATACGTTGAATTAAAGTGTCTGAATCATTAAGGTAACATCCTGAAGTACCTGATTGTTGACTTAACGCAAATCTACTATTTCGGCATCCGGATGAACTGAGGGCGAATATGTGAATTCCGAGGCATCGTAACGGTTGCCTCTTATGAGTCGCACCGTATTTATTACCAGCGCCTCGCCCGATGCCGTCCACATGGCTATGCGGGCGGGATAAAAATATCCGACAGGAACGCTTATTTCCACGCGGCTTATGTCACCGGACGGATCATTTGGAGTCATCACTATCACATGGTGTGTGGATCCGGATGTAAGCGGTTTCAATCCGACTGTGTAATTGCGCCGGAACGCCTCAATTATGGCGAACGGATTGACCTGCTGGATTTCTTCATCGGCAGGCTCGGTAACTGTCACTTCGCCTGTATTCGGACTGTAGGTCCACTGGGTTTTACCGTCGTACCATGTATCCATCACTTCAGACATGACCCTGAACCGGTTACCGTCGCTGACAAGTTTGCCGGAAGCGGTCTGATCGCCGGAAGTCAGGGTATAATCTATCTCAATGGTCTTTTTTTCACCGAGCCACTCCACTACCTTGTCAAGGAGACGTGAGGCGTTGTCGTCAGCAGCTGCATGGAGATTGGCTACTACGGCTATGATAGTCAGGATTATGATTCTAAGTGTCATTGGTTAAGGGTATCAAGATATGATTCGAATGACATGGGATCCATTAGCACGGCACGCGGTTTCGCTCCCACTACCGGCCCGACAACACCGGCTTGTTCAAGCTGATCCATAATTTTTCCCGCTCTCGGATATCCGATATTGAAGTGGCGCTGTATGGCGGATGTGGATCCAAGACCTGAGCCTACGACATAACGACCTGCATCGGCGAAATACGGATCCATGTCGGCTACGTTGCCATGCCCCTGCCCTGCCGGTCCGTTATCCTGAACGACTTCGGGCAACTCATACGGTCCGGTATTGCAAAGAGATCATATATGCCGCCTATATCTACCTTTTGCTTCTTCATCT
>CAZKSF010000076.1:0-12048 GCA_964555405.1 uncultured Bacteroides sp. | reverse complement strand
GTAAGACGATGTGCTTCAATATGTTAAGTCGTAAAGTGTCAAAGACGGAAAATTAGCTGATTATTTTGATATAATCTGACATTTTGCAAAAAAAATGCATTAGTGGCGGCTTCTCTAAGACCGGTCGGTAATCAATCAAATTGTTACATTGCAGGTGAAAAACAGCAGCGATTATTGATTATTACATGTATTTTTACTAACTTTACGGAAGTAATATACTCGCTATGGATAAAAAAATCAAGATATATTGTGCCAATACAGGTGAATATGTGGATGTGGAAGGCGGTTCTACGCTTGCCGACATACTCCGCCGTGTGGGTCCGCGTATTCCGTTCATGCCTATATGCGCGCGTGTAAACAATAAAAACGAAGGTCTGCAATACAGGGTATTCTCGCCAAAGACCATCGAATATATGCCTCCTACTTCGCCGAGTGGTGAACGTGTATATATTCGCTCGCTATGTATGATACTTTATAAGGCTGTCCGCCAGTGTCTGCCCGGCGTATCACTGCGTATCGAGCACTCCATTTCACGCGGATATTACTGTACATTATCCGGCAAAGGTTTCGGTAAGCCGGACAGTGCTACCGTAATACGGCTACGCGAGTGTATGCGGGGAATAATTGATTCCGATCTGCCTTTTGAACGTGAGGAACGGCGTACCGAGGATGTTATAAAACTATTTGAACGGCAGCATCTCGACGATAAAGTACGATTGTTGCGTTCTGTCAACGAACTGTATACGGTTTATTACCGCCTGGACGGCATATGTGACTCATACTACAGTGCTCTTGCGCTCTCCACAGGGTGTGTGGATGTGTTTGATCTTGTGCCCTATGAACAGGGAATGCTTCTGCTCGGAACTGATTCCGAGGATCGACGCAAGGCCCGTACCTTGTTGCCGCAACCGAAAATGTATGAAGCATTTACCGAACACCTGAAATTTAACCGCATCATAGGTGTAAGTGATGTTGGACAGCTCAATGAAACAGTCAGTGCCGGAAATTCGGCAATGATCATAAATATTGCCGAAGCTCTTCAGAATAAAAGTTTTGCCGATATTGCCGACCGTATAGCCGAGCGTCATCATGCGGGCGGGGCGCGTATTGTCATGATTGCGGGTCCGTCATCATCGGGTAAGACCACTTTTACCAAGCGTCTTGCCATACAGCTTATGACTAATTTGCTGAAACCGCAGATGATTTCGCTTGACGATTACTTTGTGGACCGTGAATCCACACCGCGTGACGAATCGGGCGATTATGATTTCGAATCGCTGTATGCACTCGATCTGGAGGGTTTCAACCGCGATCTGAATGCACTTCTCAACGGTGAAGAGGTGGAATTGCCGCGCTACAATTTCGAGAAGGGATGCCGGGAATACCGCGGTAACCGTATTTCCATCGAGCCTAACTCCATTCTTCTCATCGAAGGTATTCACGGATTGAATCCGGAGTTGACTAAAGAGATAGCTCCCGAGATGAAATATACGGTTTATGTGTCGGCACTGACAACTATTTCAATCGATGATCACAATTGGGTTCCAACCACAGACAACAGAATGTTGCGGCGTATCATACGCGACTATAAATATCGCGGGGTAAGTGCTTCCGAGACAATACGGCGCTGGCCCAGTGTACGACGTGGGGAGGAACGCTGGATATTCCCATATCAGGAGAATGCCGACTCGACATTCAATTCGTCGCTCCTGTTCGAACTCGGAGTGATGAAGGAACGAGGCGATGCTATTCTGCGCCAGGTACCGCGCGACACACCCGAATACGCCGAGGCATACCGGCTGCGCCGGTTCCTGAGTTATTTCACGCCAATAAGCGAGGAATATATACCTTCTACTTCATTGTTGCGCGAATTTCTTGGAGGTAGTTCTTTTCACTACTGATTTTTAAGTAATTTTGCCGATTGTAATGACAAACGAAAATAGACAGCAGCCCGATATATGCTGCATAGGGCATATAACCCTCGATAAGATAGTAACTCCGCGACACACCGTGCACATGCCGGGTGGAACAGCGTTTTACTTCGCTCATGCGATGAGCCGTCTCAATGACAACTCTAATTTCCAGCTCGTAACGTCGCTTGCCGACTCGGAAATGAAAGCCGTTGACGACATCCGGAATCTTGGAATTGATGTGAAAGTCATACCGAGTCCCACATCGGTATATTTTGAAAATAAATATGGTGAAAACCAGAACGAACGTACTCAGCGTGTCCTCGCTAAGGCAGCTCCTTTCACAGTCGGCGGTCTGAGGGATGTCGAAGCGCGAGTATTTCACCTCGGTACTCTTCTCGCCGATGATTTCTCGCTCGATGTAGTGCGTTATCTTGCCTCAAAGGGGCGTGTATCGGCAGATGTGCAAGGCTATCTGCGTGAAGTGCGTGGTGAGAATGTATATCATATCGACTGGGCTGAAAAAGCCGAAGCGCTGAAATACATAGATATTCTCAAGGCAAACGAAAAGGAAATGGAGGTGCTGACGGGCACCACCGATACACGCGAGGCTGCACGTATTCTGGCTGACTGGGGAGTGAAGGAAGTATTGCTTACTCTCGGCAGCGAAGGCTCATTGATATATGCTGACGGTAAATTCCATGAAATACCGGCATATGAGGCTCCGGATGTGGTGGATGCTACGGGTTGTGGCGATACGTACATGACAGGCTACCTATATAAGCGTGCGCTTGGAGCGGACTACGATGAGGCAGGACGTTTTGCAGCTGCAATGTGTACGGTGAAGCTTGGTCACTCAGGTCCGTTCTGCGGCTCCGAAGATGACATAGCCACTATTATCGGCAAGTGATCAGCTGAGACGCCGCGACGCAGCGAGCCAGCCGTAAATAAGTACCACACAGTAACCGATACACGGTACGATGAATGCCGTCGACATTGATGAAGTTATGTCGGCGGTCCATCCCATTATGAGTGTGCCCACTGCACCGCCGAGCGGAGTCATCATCAGTACGGCGGATGCCATTTTTGTGGCGCGCCCCGAAAGACCCTTTATGGTTATGGCGAAAATCGTGGGAAACATTATAGCTTCAAATGCGTAGCAAACGAATACCCCCGCACGTGATACGATTCCGAGATCGAGCGTTACGGCAAGCGAACCGGCAACTGTCATCACCGCACAGAAGGTAAGTACTTTTTCGGCTGCGATACGGCTCATGATCCATGAGCCTGCTATGCGTGCAACCATAAATAGTCCGAGACAACCGAACGAGAGTACGGTGGCGGCTGTCTTTGCCGACATCCATCCGTCAGCTGTGGCATAGTTGATGAACAGACTGTTTATGGAAATTTCGGATATTTCATAACAGAACAGGGCGAGAAGTCCGATGACGAATTTGTTGCGGCGGAGCAGCTGCCATATCAGTCCGAATGTCGAACTCTTCCCGTCGTCGGCATTTCCCGGTTCACCGGAGATTTCAGGTAGCTTCACACGTGTGAAAACAAGCGCTACCGCAAGCACTATTATACCCATTACGGTATAGGGGAGCGCGACATTGGACTCTCCGCTTTCGGTGAACAATATATTTCCTACAATGAACGGGGCGAGTATGCATCCCAGACCATTGAATGACTGGGCAAGATTAAGGCGTGATGCCGAAGTGGATCGGTCGCCTAATTCTGTGACATATGGATTTGCAGCGGTTTCGAGTACCACCAGTCCACATCCTATAATGAAAAGGGCGAGCATGAACAGATTGAACGACAACACATCGGCTGCCGGTATAAACAGAAGTGAGCCTGTGCCGAACAGCAGCAATCCCATTACTACACCACGGCGGTAACCGAAGCGGGTTATGAAAAGACCCGCAGGAATTGCCATCAGAAAATATCCCAGATAAGTAGTTGCCTGAATCATCGAGGAGCGGGTGATGGTGATGTCGAGCACATCCTGAAAATGCTTGTTGAGTACATCGAGTGTGGCACGTGCAAACCCCCATATGAAGAAAAGGGAAGTTACAAGCACGAATGGTACCAGATACTGGCGCGCTACTAAGGAAAGACGGGATCGGTTTTGATTATTCATTGTCTGTTAGATGTGATACATGATGGAAGAGTTGCAAAGTTACAAAAAAAGAATGAGTAACGAAGACCGAAATCTTGCAATTACTCATTCTCCTCTCTCCTCTGGCGGTATGGACGGGACTCGAACCCGCGACCCCCTGCGTGACAGGCAGGTATTCTAACCAGCTGAACTACCACACCATTAGGATTGTGTCCGTAAAGCGTATTGTTTCGCTTTGCGTGTGCAAAGTTACAACACTTTTTTGTAACATGCAAATTTTCGCACAAAAATTTGAACTTTTGCGAATTTTGCGCCACCCCAAGTGCCCTCCGGAAGTGTAACGACAGGTGTTTATAAGCTTAATTCTTCTTACCCGAGGAAAACGGGTGGATGATTTCACCATCGCTGATACGTAGCCAGGTGTCTATGTCGCCTGTCGCTTCATCGAATAAGATGACTCTTGCTCCATTTTTCCCTAAATGATTATATACAGTGTTGCCTCCGGAATATCTTCCATATCCGAGTAACACATCAAAATAATCGACTATATAATCGTTGTCATGATCATGTCCGAAAAAAATGCCTTTCACATCTCCTTGATTCTTTACGGCATAAAACATACCTGAATTAATTTTGGGAGAGCACACAGCTTCTTTCTTTGTCCCGGTTCGACGGACTTTCGACTCGGAATAAGCATAATCAATTTCGGGTAACGGGATATGAAAGAACATGAGTGCATGAAGCGGCTCTCCCCGGTTTGTCATCATGAGAGAGTCGCTGACAGAGCGGTACCATTGAATTTGCGGTTGCTCGATCCATGCATATTTACCGCAATTACTTAATTGGGCTGTCCGGTGCGAGTCAAGACAATACAGTACACCGCCCAATATGGAATCAGAGGCGGATGATGCGATTTCGACAATATAATCCGGACTTTCAGCCTTTCCTCTCGGGGGGAGGAGCGCACCCGGTTTTGAAGATATATAATCGTAAATTTCCGGATATGTCAAGTCAAACTCTGTGTCGTGATTGCCGAAAACGAAGGCAAAAGGAACACCCCTATCTATTACTGGTTGCAGTATGGCATCAATTGATTCAGCCACATGGTCGGAATACACCATATCTCCCGTAAAAACTACGGCGTCGGGTTGTTCGGCATCAAGTATTGTCTCTATACATTCAACAGCTGCATTTGACGCCTTTTTACCATGTTTATAATGGTTATCGGTAAACTGTACAATTTTCAATTTTCCATTTTCGTTGAAGCGAAGCGGAGCTGCTGCGACACAAAAGGAAAATAACAGAGAGGACAAAAAAATTAGCTGTTTTATCATGAAACTAAGTCTAATATCACTCTTTAATTAAAACAAGACGCAGTCCGGTATCGGGCTGAGGCACATTTTCAAGTGTCCGGCGGCGGTAAGCATTACGAAGCTCACCTTCCTGAGAGTTCCAGCTTCCTCCGCGACGTACTCTGTTTTCACTTATTTTCGTCTGAAGTGGATCAATCTGAGTGTCTTTGGGATAATTCTGTTTGTAGTCGAGACAAAATTCCCATACATTGCCGCTCATGTCATAGATACCAAGCTCATTTGGTGCGAGTTCTTTTACGGAGTGCAGACGATTGGAGCTATTTCCCTTGAACCAACCAACTTCGGATGCATTGTTGCTGCCGCTGTAACGTGCGAGCGTACCTTTATGTCCGCCTCTGGCAGCATATTCCCATTGGGCTTCGGTTGGCATCGTGAATTCCAGGTCTGTCAAAGCGTTAAGGCGGTTGATGAAACGCTGAGCATCTGCCCACGAAATTCCTTCCACTGGTTTATCCTCTTCTACAAACGAGGATGGATTTTCTCCCATCACAGCTTCCCAGAGACTTTGGGTCACTTCAGTCTCTCCGATATAGTAAGGTTTGGTTATTTTTACCCAATGAACCGGTTTTTCGTCACCTTCCTTGCTTTGCTGTTCCGGAGAAGCTCCCATTTCAAACATACCGGGTTTCACCAATATCATTGTAAATGATTCGGAAGTTCCCGGAACAGAAATTGTTATGGCATCTACTCCGCCGGTAACTTTACTTGATTCTTTTGTCCGATTTTCTCCTTCTTTATTGTTATCGTTAAAGTCGGTCAGACACAACTCTTGCGAATAGCATGTAATGCTAATTATGGCAGTCATTACTAAGCTGATGATTCTGTGTGCCATATAGGGAATTTTGATTTGTATTATGATGTAAGTTTATGATAGCGGCATGGTGTCGTCATCCGGTGATTCTATGGAATCCCGGATGATGCAAATTTAGTAATAAAATTTGAAGGTACAATGTAGTGAGTAGTAATATATAAAAAGAATGAGTAACGAAAACCGAAGTCTTGCAATTACTCATTCTCCTCTCTCCTCTGGCGGTATGGACGGGACTCGAACCCGCGACCCCCTGCGTGACAGGCAGGTATTCTAACCAGCTGAACTACCACACCATTGGGATTATGTCTGTAAAGCGCATTGTTTCGCTTTGCGAGTGCAAAGTTAAGACACTTTTAAATACTGTGCAAATTTTTTTTGTCTTTTTTGTCGTTTTTTGTCATGATATGGATTTTGTGAATTCTCTGCTGCAACCATTCGACTTATTTTGTTACTTTTGTTGGTAAAATAAATCAATGTCAATGAGCGATATTTTACTTACAGTCACAGAACGGGCTATAAAGGAAGGAATAGGGGCTACTGTTGATGAAGCTCTTCAGATAGCCGAGGAGTATCCCTTATTTCAGATTCAGGAAGCAGCCGATAGGATACGCATTCATTGGTGTGGTAATGAGATTGATACTTGTTCCATAATTAATGCACGGTCGGGACGATGCCCGGAGAATTGCAAATGGTGTGCTCAGTCAGCTCATTTCAAAACCGGGTGTGAGGAGTATGATATTGTCGACCGCAATACGTTACTTGATCTTCTTGCCCGTAATACGGAACGTGGAGTCGGACGTTTTTCTCTTGTGACAAGTGGCCGTCTGGTAGGCAGACACCAGATCGACTCATTTTGCGCTCTATTCCGCGACTGTGCGGCGAATTCTCCCATTTATCTATGCGCGTCAATGGGATTGCTGAGCCGCGAGCAGTTACAGGATCTTTATGATGCCGGTGTTCGCCGGTACCATTGCAATCTTGAAACGGCGGCAAGCTATTTTCCGCAATTGTGTTCGACGCATACCCGCGAAGATAAACTACGTACTATCAGTGCAGCACGGGAAGTAGGGATGGAAATTTGTTCGGGGGGTATTATCGGTATGGGCGAAACCCTGAGACAACGTCTTGAACTGGCTGAGGAATGCCGTGATACCGGGGCTGTGTCAATACCTATCAATATTCTGAATCCTATTCCCGGGACTCCATTGGAGAATACACCCGAAATCACGGAGGAAGAGATAGAACAGGCGGTAGCCCTTTATCGCCTGATAGCTCCTAAAGTAACGCTACGTTTTGCCGGTGGTCGTGCCCGGGTCAGCGAAGAATCCACAGCCCGTATGTTGCGTGGCGGAATGAACGGTGCCATGGTAGGCGACCTGCTTACTACACAAGGTAACCGCCCGGACACTGACCGCGAGCTGTTTGCACGTTGCGGATATGAATGGAAGCCTTTATTACTTCAAAAATAAAATACCATGTTTGATCCACATAAACATCCTACAGTTATTGCTATCGGACGTCAGTTCGGGTCCGGCGGTCGCGAACTCGGAAGACGTATAGCCGATCGTTTGGGTATAAAATACTACGACAAGGAACTTTTAATTGAAGCCGCACGCAAGGCCGGCATGAGTTCGGAGTTTTTTGAGCGTTCTGATGAAAAATTTCCTTCGTTTCTGAGCGGAATTTTCTCGTTCGCGCTCGGATATAACTCCATGAGTCTGTATGCCGGAAGTTCATCGATAAGCGACGAGTCAATTTATAGGGCTCAAAGTGATTTTATCAAAAGTCTTGGAAGTAACGAGTCATGCGTGATTGTCGGTCGTACGGCTGATTATGTGTTGCGTGATCATCCTCGGCTGGTAAGCGTTTTCGTTCATGCTCCTATGGAGCAATGTGTCGAACGCATCATGCGTCGTGGCGATTACGAGTCGGTGGATAAAGCCCGTAATCATGCCGCCAAAATTAACCGGTTGCGTTCAGAATACTATAATTTCTACACCGACAAGACGTGGGGCGCTGCTTCAAGTTATGACATGACGGTAGATACTTCCCTCCTGTCGATGGATGACATCGCCGATATCATAATCACTTATCTGTCGAAGCGTTTTAAGGATTGACGGCTCAGCCCAACATCCGGAATCTGTCGGAGAGACTGTAAAGGGTAAGAACCGATGCAATAACGAAGATTATTATAGTCCATTTCTCCGGTGTGGTGAACATCTGCGTATCAGGTGTTCCATGTTCTTTGCGTGCTCTGATGTAGAATCCGATGCCTGCCAGATAGAATATGGAGGTCATGAACAGTTCGGTAAATCCGGCTGCATAAGCCATCCATATGCAAAACAATGTCGCCATGACGGCAACTATTCGCATTCCCGTGCTGCCGGCTTTCTTCAGCAGAAACAGTCCGGTGAACAGATAGCACGGAATGATCATCAGCCCCGTGATGTACAATGCAGCCATATAAACATCGTCTGCCATTACTACCATTAAAAGGAACAGTTCCATGGCTACGCTGGATGCAAACAGACCGAATGTCGGCATTTTGTGACGGTTGACTCTGCTGAAGACTTTCGGGAGAATACCTACTTGTGACGCCTCATACGGAACCTGTGCCACTACAAGTGTCCATGCCACCCACCCACCGAGGAGTGAGATAATAACAGCGGAAATCACAAACCAATAGGCCCATTCACCACACGTGTATCTGAGGATATAGGCTATTGATGGATCCTGGAGTCCGGCAAGCTCTGTCCTTTTCAATAGTCCGAAACACAATAACGAAATAGCCAGATACAGAACCAACGAGATGATGAATCCGGCTATTCCGGCTTTTCCCACATCGGAACTTTTCTTTGCACGTGCCGACATCATTACGGCGCCTTCCACGCCGAAGAAGCAGAATAGCGTCACCATCATAGTGTTACGTATCTGTTCGCCTACATTTCCAAGACCTGAACTGTCCGGTACATTTGACAAGCCCCATAGATCTGATGAAAACAGGTCAGCCTGAAAGAAAATGATAAATACAGTTATGATAAAAATCAACATAACTATCTTTATCATTGCAAGGAGGGTGTTGACTATTTTGGCAGTCTTAATTCCGGCGGATACGATAAAGAACATCACCCATATCAGTGCCGAAACAAAAAGAACGGTCGGCAAACCATGCTTATGGAGACTTGGGAAAAAGGCGCCGAACGAATCGTTCAGCATCACTCCGTAGGTAATATTTGACACCGCCGTACATAGCCAATAACCCCATGCGATATTGAATCCGGCATAATTGCCGAATCCAGCCTGAGCATATTGGTATAAGCCTGCGTTATACTGTGGGTAATTGTCACTTAGCCACTTGAACGCTATGACCAGAGGAAGTATTCCGGCTGCGGTTATCAGCCATGCTGAAGCTACGGCTCCGGGTGAAGCCACAGCTGCCATATTCTGGGGCAGGTTGTATATCCCTACCCCTACCATTAGTCCGAATACCAGAGCGGTCAGTCCCCAGAATCCGAGTTTGCCGGTAGTTAACATCTGCCTGAAGTTTTGTGGCGCGAAGTTACAAAATATTTCGTTACTTCGCGCCACAGGATGATGTTAATGGTGTATTATAGGCCGGTTATTTTTTTGACCGGCTTAACAGGCGGCGTGAAAGCATTGCACGTACAGGTTCGTCGTAACAACGCAGGAAAATCCATGCAGCGATCTGAACACCAAAGAAAATGCACACGGCAACATGCCATACTTCACCGAAGGTATAGCCATGATCCCATACCCAGTCGTAGAACAGATACATTACCGGATAGTGTATGATATAAACCGGATAGGATATGTTGCCGTAGAACCGGCATAGTCCTGTCGACCAGCGGTCTGTTGTACGCCCCGAAGCTCCGAGCCACACTATGAGAGGGAATACGAATAGCGTGCAGGCGGCATCGAATATGCCGTTGAGAACCGATATTTCGCCGTCAAGCGTGACATACGGTGTCAAAGTGATTGCTGCGAGAACCGCCGAACATATCCAGAACGCTCCGCGTATGTTCCTGGGTTTGAAGCCGCGACTTAGCAGCAGTCCCATCGAGAATGAAAAGGACAGGCGTAGAAAACCTCCGATAAAACCATAATCCATAAATGACCAGCCTACTCCGAGATGATAGGTGCCGCTCATACCGGTAATAGCCCATGCGGCAAGTCCTGCGCCTGAAATCACTACCCACACCTTAAGGGCGCGGTCGGAGAACCGATGTAAGAACAGAGCATACATCACAGAACCGATATATTCGAAAAACAGCGACCATGTAGGACCGTTCAGCGGGAACATTTCACCGTTTCCCCGTATCTCCGGCAGTGTGCCGGGTAACGACGGTATGCAGAACAGACCCAGAAATAGCGAGAGTACTATTGCGGTGGAGGATACGGCAGTACCATCCCACTTTTCACATCCCTGGATAATGAATGCCACGACACCGAGGATGAAAGCCAGTATAACCATCGGTTGAAGACGTATCACACGTCTGAGCAGGAATTGTCCGGTGTTCATGGCTCCTGACCGGAACCGGTCATCGTAAGCATATCCGAGAACGAAACCCGATAGCACGAAGAAAAAGTCAACGGCAAGATACCCGTGATTGAGTTTTTGATCGACCGGTGAAGAGGCGAAACCCTCGAATACATGGTACCATATTACCATTAGTGCGGCTACACCACGAAGTCCGTCAAGGAGCTCGTAGTGTGGTTTCGGTGCAAGGGAAGAATTCGGAATGGGGATTTTATTATCAGGCATTTTTGCAGATGATTTTGTTGATTAGTTTTGATTTCGATGCAAAATTAACCATGATTCTGCTGTCGGAAGTTGTCCTATGTCAAAATCCGTCTTAGCCTGCTTAAAGTGGATAATGTTATTCCCAGGTAGGAGGCGATATAGCCCAGCTGTGCACGCCGGCATGCCTCCGGCTGTTGTTGTAACAGTGCCTCATAGCGTTCACGGGCCGGAAGTGTTAGCCTGTCTTTATGAGATTGATGCAGCCGCCGGTATTCGTTCTGATGGATGATCCGTGCCCAATTCGCCCACTCGAGATTTTCTTCAAACAGCTTGCGCAGGTCGGAAAGATTTATCATATAGCCGTCGAACGGTTCGAGTGTCTGGATGTATTCCTCGCTGGGCGTGCCGTAGTAAAGTTCGTCCATACTGAACACTATGGCACCTTCAACTGAGAATGAGGTAGTTATTTCCTCTCCGTCAACAACCCAGAAAGAACGTGTGAGTCCATGCTCTATGAAAAAAGCGTGTCTGGCGTAATATCCTTCTTCCACTAACAGGTGGCGCCGGGGAAAGCTGCAAGGTTTCAGATGCTCCCGAAGTAAATCTATAGCCCGGTCCGAAACCGGGTAATCCTGAAGTATTTTCGCAATAATGTTCTGCATTGCACTAAGATATCATTGCAAATATAATGAAATCCCACGTATATACGGCAGTACGGTTCATTTAAACTTTATTAAAGAGACAATCGCCCGGGACTGCTTGCCCCGGGCGATTGTCAATATAGAAATGACGTTATTATCAGTCAATGGTTTCGTCGGCTTTGTAACCACCCATTTCGCGGATAGCGTTCTTCAGCATCACATACTGCTGGAAGAGATGGTTCACCGGAACCTCGTTTTTGGTGTAGTCGTGCATCGGGCTCTTGAGGAAGAAGCTCAGGAAGCGCTGTATGCCGTAACGTCCGGCACGGGCTGCAAGGTCGCTCAGCAGCACGAGGTCGAGACAGAGGGGAGCGGCAAGGATTGAGTCGCGGCAGAGGAAGTTGATCTTTATCTGCATCGGATAGCCCA
>CAZKSF010000075.1:0-12200 GCA_964555405.1 uncultured Bacteroides sp. | reverse complement strand
TGACCCTCAACGGTTTTCAAGACCGCCGCAATCGACCACTCTGCCATCTCTCCAAATGTCGTGGTTTTGATTTACAGTGCAAAGGTAGGGACTTTATTTTGAATGTGCAAATTTTTCTTTGAAAAAATGCTGCATATAATTTTTTAATGTCCCTACCTTTGCTTGTTATCAATTATTGATTAGCACTTTTTTTGTTGAGCCATCGTTCATCCGAATTATATTGACACCATTAACGGGTTCATTTATACGATCGCCGTTGACATTATATATATCAAGGATTGATGATTTCTCAAAATCGATACTGATACCTTCAATAGCGGCAGTGCCCTCAATTTGCGCAAACTTACCCCATTCGGGAGAGGCTTTGTAGGCAGAGACAGAAGGTGCGGGGACTCTAAGCTTTGTAATGGAGTAGCCGTCATAGAATTCAGAGTAAAGATTTCCGTCAGTTGAAGGAGGAGTGGTAGGGTGCATTATAATTTCTGTAAGAGACATAGTCTCATTAAAAGCTTCGGAACCGACCGATTTAACTGTTGATGGAATCTCAAGTGTTTCGATAGATTCACATCCTGCAAAAGCCATTCTTCCAATTTCAGTCAGATTTTCGTTAAGATAAATACCCTTAAGCGAGGAACACTTTCCAAAGCAGGCTTCACCTATCTTCCGTAAACCGTCACCGCAATTGAAGTATTCAAGATCAGGATTCCATCCAAATGTCAGATAGCCTATTTCCTCTACGGTCGAAGGAAGTGTTACCTCTCTGAGCATACACCATTCAAAAGCTCCTTCACCAATTGTTCGAAGTCCCTCTTGAAAATCCACGTCAACAATTGCCGATGATTCGAATGCAAATCCGTCAATTTCTTCAAGGGTAGAGGGGAAATTAATCAGAGATAGAGTAGAACATGAGGCGAAACAGCTCCTTCCGATACGTTTTATACCTTCACCCAATTGCACTTCCAGAAGTTCAGGACAAAAATAGAACATGCCATCACTCAAATCACTTAAGGAGCCGGGTATGATAGCTGAGGTCAGTGCCATACAACCATGGAACACACTTCCATCTGTTCTTTCAAGCCCCTCTTCAATTTCGACGGTTTTAAGACCAAGACACGAAGAAAAAGCAGCACTGCCGATAAATCGTAATGAAGCCGGGAGATGAAGGTCGGTGAGAGAGCGGCAACCATAAAATGCCTGCAAACCTATAGATTCAATTCCATTACCAAATTCAATCTTGGAAATATTATTACAATTGAAGAAAGCACAATCGCCAATTGATTTGACTGTAGATGGTAAAGAAACAGAACTTATGGAGTAGAATTTATAAAAAGAATACTCTTCTATATCCTCAACACCATCGGGAATCACAACATTGTTCACAGCTCCGATTCCATATAACAGTTTCCGACCATCCTTCGTGAGCAACATGCCATTTGTAGCCTTGTAATGTTGGTTTCCAGGTGCAACGTTAAATTCAAGAATACTTGGACTCGATGTGAAAACTCGCGTCCCTATTTCTTTTACCGATTCTGGAATATATACGGACTTAAGTTTAGATACGTTAAAAGCACCATGGGAAATAACTTCAAGACCTTCATTCAGAACAATCTCTGTCATTGTCGGGTTATTGCGCATTGAATTTGACCCTATGACTTTAACGGAGGCTGGAACAGTATATGAAGTCTTTTTGTCCCCTATGGGATAGTTGATGAGCTCAGTCATATCTTTTGAGAAAAGAACACCTTCATAAACAGTATAAGCCGGATTTTCAGGATCGATGGTTATTGATGCCAGTTTGGGACAGTCGCTGAAAGGTCCATTACCCAACTTAGTTACGGAAGCCGGAATATGGATTGACTCAAGCTTCGGAACATAGAAAAAGGCGTAATCGTCAATTGTTGTTACTGTTGACGGAATGACACAGCCTGTTAAAGATGTACAGTTATAAAAACACATTTCACCGATTTCCTGAAGACCTTCGGGTAGGGAGACACTGGTCAAAAAAGAGCAATAACTGAATGCATAGCCTTTTATGGTCTTTACATTTTCACCAATATTAGCCGAAGTCATTGTGACAATACTGTAGCAGCAACGCTCTCCCATAGACGTTATCTCATATACAGAGCCGTCAATATTGAGAACCGAAGGAATTGCGAGAAAAGTGATGTCTGCTTTATTTTCCTCGGCAATACCTGTGAATTCAGCTGTCATCGTCTCCGGATCGAGTTCATATTGATAACCGTCGGAGGTTTGATAAGATTCTGCTATCGAATAGCAGCTGCATGCTACAGCCAGAACAGCAGTTATGAAAAATCTTTTATTCATAGTTATATTAGTGGAAGGATTAATATCTGATTATTTTACGTGTTGAACCATCGGACATGCGAATTATATTGATACCGTCGACAGGGGAATCAAGCTGAACACCGTTAATATCATAAATCGCCTTTATTGAAGGTTGACCATTATCGGAATCAATCGTTTCTATCGCCGTCGAGCCGATAATTTTGGTAAATTTGCCCCATTCCGGAGCACTCTTATATGCTTCGACAGATGATTCCGGCACGGTGAGCGTAGCGTACGGATAGCCGTTGAATAACTCATTGTAAAGATTACCGTCAGTAAGAGGGGGCTCCGCGCAAAGAAGAGTAATACTGCTCAGACCTTTATCTTCTCCGAATACTCCCGTTCCGACATAAATTACTGACGATGGGATAGTTAGTTCTCCAAGCGACCTACACGCCGAGAACGCACCTTCTTGAATTTTAAGAAGACCTTCGTTGAGGTCAACGCCCACTAAAGCAGTACATCCGGTAAAAGAATTATTGCCTAAATTAACTACTGATTCTCCACAATTGAAGTTTAACAGATTACTGTTCCATGCAAAGGCGAAGTCTCCAATATTTGTAACGGTTGATGGAATGGTTACATCAGAGAAACTACATAGTTCGAATGCGGCGGCTCCGATAGTACGAAGACCTTCATTGAGATCAAGATCAGGAATAGCTGTAGCAGTAAGAGCGAAATCACCAATTTCCTCCATTGATTCAGGAAAATTAATTGACCATAGTGCATAACATTCATTGAACATTGAGTCGCCAAGTTTACGAAGACCATCCTTGCATACAACTTCTTCAAGTCCATAACAATAAGTGAAAATTGCCCTTCCTAAATCATTAAGTGATGCCGGTAGAGTAATTTTATTAAGACCATCACAACTCATGAATGCCATATCGCCGATAAATTCCAGCCCATCATTAAGCGTAAGTTCGGTTAAACCGGTTGCCTGGGCGAAGCCGCTATCACCAATGTACCGTAAAGATTCCGGAAAAATCACTTTACTTAGACCGGAACATCTCATAAAGGCTTTTGATCCGATTGTTTTCAAAGAAGACCCAAATTCAACTGAATTAAGATTTGTGCAGTAGTAGAAAGCACATTCATCAATGTCAGTTGTCGATGAAGCAAGCTTAATAGTGTATAGCGAAGTGTTGTAATAAAATGCGTAAGGTCCTATTTCTTTAACCCCTTCCGGAATATTGACCGATCCTGCATTTGCAACTCCATAAATCAGTTTCGATCCGTCTTTTGAAAGGAGCATTTTATCCACTGCCTTAAAATACTGGTTTTCGGGAGCAACAGAAAATTCTGTAATGTTGCGACATGCGGCAAACGCCTGGTTTTCCATAGAAGTCAATGAACCCGGCAGATTTACTGTTTTTAAGACATCAGATGTGAAAGCTGAACTTTCAATCTTCTCTAATCCATCATTAAAAACTATCGAAATCAATGTCGGATTATTACGCATACTGTTATTCCCGATTACCTTAACTTCATTCGGAACATTATATGAAGATTTTCCGTCACCAATAGGATAATTGATAAGTCTGGTCATGTCTTTTGAAAAAAGGACTCCGTCCTGACTTGTAAAATATTGGTTGTTATCATCTACTGTGATTGAAGACAGGGATTTGCAGTTTGAAAAAGGTCCGTTTCCAATTGAAGCTGTATTTTCAGGTACTTCGATTGTTGTGACCGCAGTATTGTAAAAAGCAAAATCTCCGATTTTGAGTAGAGAGGACGGTAGATTCACGGATGTAAGAGAACTACATTTATAAAAGCCGGAAGTACCGATTTCTGTAAGACCGTCGGGAAGAACTACACTTTTGAGATTACTGCAAGAGTTGAACGCATTGGCACCGATAGACTTTATGTTGCGGTCAACACTCACTATAGTCAGAGAATTATTCATGTAGCAGCAGCCGGCTGCAACAGAGGTGACTGTAAATTGATCACCATCTGCATAAATCACACCGGGTATTTCGAGAAATTGGATCAGGTCAGCGTACTCTTCAGCAATTCCTGAAAATACCGCTTCTTTTGATGAGTGGTCAAGTTCGTATATTAATCCTGCATCGGTTTGAAACGATTCCGCTTCAGCCGAAAAAAGACTCACGAATCCTATTGACGATAGTAAAAGATAGCGAAAATTGCTCATATCGAAAAAATGAAAATTTTAAGTACAAGAAGGAATATTTTAATAATATATTTGCAAAATTAGTCAAATAAATCTTTCAAACAAAAAAATTATAGTTGATAGTGTCAAATGAAATAATTGTTGTTTACCGTCGGTGTAGTGAAGCCGGAGTAATCGGGTAGGATTGAGATGATTTATAAAAGTGGTTATAGAAGGAGCGCTATTTAGCAAAAATTTGTAATTTTGCTGTATGAAGTGTATTGCAATCATTCCTGCCCGATGGGCATCAAGTCGTTTCCCGGGTAAGCCTTTGGCTGATATCGGAGGTATGACCATGATAGAACGTGTTTATAAGCGTGTAGAGTCGGCGTTGGGTGCTGACTCGGTAGCTGTTGCTACTGACGATGAACGGATAGTTTCGACAGTAGAGTCATTCGGTGGTAAAGCCGTGATGACATCATCTGATCACAGAAGCGGTACCGACCGTTGTTATGAGGCATATTGTCGCCTTGGGTCAGATGCTGAAGTTATTATAAATGTTCAGGGTGATGAACCGTTTATTGATCCTAAGCAGATTAAGCAGCTTGTTTCGTGTTTTGATGATACTTCAGTTAATATAGCCACACTTGTCCGCCGGTTCGATCCGGCATTAGGCTGGGATGCCCTCTTCAATCCAAATACTCCGAAAGTTGTTCTTGACGAGAAAAAGAACGCATTGTATTTTAGCCGTTCGATAATTCCTTATGTGCGAGGAGTAGAATGGCAGAAATGGATTAAAAGCGCTACTTTCCATACTCACGTCGGAATGTACGGGTATCGGGCAGATGTGCTCGCCAAAATCGTGAAACTGCCTCAGTCATCTCTTGAACTCGCAGAATCGCTTGAGCAGTTACGGTGGCTTTCAAACGGTTATTCCATTCGAACTGCCATCACGGATTGCCCGACAGTCGGTATAGATACTCCGGAGGATTTACAACGTGCTCTCACCCTCCTTGAGTCACAAAATAATCAATCAAATGCTTGACCGAACCCAACAACTTGAAATCAGGGAACTTACCGATATTTCCCTCGGTCCATTAGATGATGAAACGATTCTGTCTAATGGGGTGGTAATCTCTTCATTAACGGATAATGATATAGATCCTTTGTGCCGCATAACAGTTGTTTTACCCGGTGGTACGGCAGAAGCAAAAGTCGGTGCGCTCGCGGCATTATCCGTAAACCAGATGAGAGATGGAACTTCTGATATGTCAGGTGAAGAAATAGCGGATAAATTAGATACCTCAGGAGCATGGCTGACGGAAACCGCAAATAACCATTCCAGAATACTTTCACTCAGTTGCCTGACTCGAAATGCCGTAGAAAATGTCAAACTGCTTGCCTCCATTATTACCGATCCAGTTTATCCTAAGTTACCATTTGCTACTAATGTGGAGCGGGCAGCTGCCCGTATGGAAATAGATCTTACTAAGGTGTCGGTAAATGCACGCCGTGAAGCAATGCGACTGATCTTTGGAGACCGGCATCCGGCATATCATCTTGAGTATCCCGATCAGATCAGAGCACTTGTCCCCGAGGATGCTGTTAGCTTTAATTCAACAATGGGGACACCTGCCGGCATGCATGTGTTTGTTTCCGGTTATAGAGATGATGAACTCCTTAGTGCAGTGAAGGATATTTTCGGTTCGATTCGTATTCCGGAAGTGACTGTTCCCGACCCTGTAATTGAAACTTCATCACCCTCACGTCCCGGGCTTTATACGGTAAAAATGGCTGATGCAAAGCAGTCAGCTGTAAATATGAATATTCCCACAATCAGACGTGGTTCTCCGGATTATATTGATCTTCGTTTGACTGTAATAGCACTCGGAGGATATTTTGGAAGCAGGCTGATGGCGAATATCCGTGAAGATAAGGGTTACACATATGGAATATCCTCGGTTTTGCTCGGATTACCGGAATGTGGTATTGTAAGGATTCAGACTGAATGTGATCCACAATATACAACCGGAGTTCTGACAGAGATCGACGCTGAATTACGCAAGCTTGTCACTCACCCTCCGACAGGAGATGAACTTATTAGGCTCAAACGCTTTGTCAGATCCTCACTTGCATCTCATATCGAAAACCCTCTGACAAGGATGGCATATCATATCGACGGTTATACCGGAGGTTTTGATGCTGAAAGTTACTATGCGCGTCAGGTAGAAGCGGTTGCAAAACTGTCGTCAGAGCGTATATCAGAGATAGCTGCTAAATATCTTACTCCTGACACTGCCATAACAGTTGTGGCAGGTCCTGAAATTAAAAATTAACAGACAGAAATGACACGAGATTGGAAAACCATAAAGGTTTACGAAGATATCCTCTTCGAGCAATTTGGCGGTATTGCCAAAATTACTATAAATCGCCCGGAAGTTTATAACGCTTTTCGTCCTCAGACTAATTTCGAGATGCTTGATGCCATGGCATATTGCCGTGATGCATCCGATATTGGTGTTGTAGTTCTGACAGGAGCCGGTGACAAATCATTCTGTTCCGGAGGTGATCAGAATGTTAAGGGTATCGGTGGTTATATGGATAAGAATGGAGTTCCGCGTCTGAATGTATTGGATCTTCATAAAGCAATTCGTTCTATCCCTAAGCCAGTGATTGCAATGGTTAACGGATACGCGGTGGGTGGCGGAAACGTACTGCAGGTAGTATGTGATTTAACAATAGCTTCTGAAAACGCCCGTTTTGGACAGGCAGGTCCTAAGGTGGGAAGTTTTGACGCCGGATTCGGTTCATCATATCTTGCCCGCTGTGTAGGTCAGAAAAAGGCCAGGGAAATATGGTTCCTGTGCCGTTTGTATTCAGCGCATGAGGCTGAAGAAATGGGAATGATTAATAAGGTTGTGCCATTTGAACGGCTGGAAGATGAAGTAGTGGAGTGGTGTGAGACAATCCTAAAACGTAGCCCGATGGCGATACGCATGATAAAACGCGGTCTTAACGCTGAACTTGACGGGCAGCGAGGTCTCATGGAATTTGCAGGTGATGCCACAATGCTTTTCTATCTGATGGATGAAGCTCAGGAAGGACGAAAGGCATTCCTTGAGAAAAGAGACCCCGATTTTGATCAGTTCCCGAAATTTCCCGGTTGATGAAAGCTGCATACACGCGATATGATCTGAAGTTCACCTTTACTGCCCGGACATCACGGTCGGCAATGACAGAAAAGGAAACATATCTGATACGTCTCGTACCGGATGATGAGGATCCGTGTAACCCGATGTCACCTTCTTCAGTCGGAGAGTGCTCGGTATTCCGTGGATTAAGTGCCGATGACCTACCCGATTACGAGTTACATATTGCTAATCTGTGCTCTGCTGTCAATAGGGGTGAGGATTATGATATATCAAAGTACAGTTCAATCCGGTTTGGGTTGGAAAGTGCGCTTATTGCCGCTGACAATGGCTTCGGACAGCTTCTATTTCGGACAGCATTTACTAACGGACAGATAGGACTTCCGATTAACGGGCTTGTATGGATGGATTCCATAGAAACTATGGCTATATCCGCAAGACAAAAAATTGATGTCGGTTTTACGACCGTTAAACTAAAAATCGGAGCTCATGACTTTGAAAAGGAACTTGAGTTGATTGATAGATTACGTATGGAGTTCGGACCTGAGCGTTTAACTATACGTCTGGATGCAAATGGAGCTTTTAGCGCGGATGATGCTCTCGACAAATTGCGCCGGCTTTCGGTATTGGACATCCATTCAATTGAACAGCCTGTAAAAGCCGGACAGTGGGATGTAATGGCATATTTATGTGAAAATTCACCTTTGGATATAGCTCTTGATGAAGAACTCATAGGCGTAACTTCGCCGGCACAGATGCATAAGATGTTATATTACATTGCCCCCAAATATATTATACTGAAACCCTCGCTGTGTGGTGGACTGTCCGGTGCAGGGGAGTGGGCTGAGACCGCATCACGCCTTGGAATAGGATGGTGGTCCACATCGGCTCTTGAAAGTAATATCGGACTTGATGCGATAGCTCAATGGACTGCGGCGATGCAACCCGATGTCTGTTCCGGATTAGGTACGGGAAATCTTTACGGCAATAACCTTCCTTCTCCACTGTCGCTTCACGGAGGCATGTTATATCGCGACCCTGCGGGTAGTTTCGATTTAAGCTCATTACAATGGATCGTTCCGCAATAATTGGTTCACCGCGCCCCGATTTATTGGAGTTTCTTGATATTTGGAACTCTGATTCGCCTTCCATTGAGGCAATGACATCAGGTTCGACGGGCACTCCCAAGATTATTCAGCTGTCGAAAAGGGATATGAGATTGTCGGCGGAAGCGACCTGTAGTTTTTTTGGTCTTGGTCCTGATTCGGTTCTCGGACTTGTTTTGCCTGTTGATCATATAGCGGGGAGAATGGTGGTTGTCAGGGCTGATGTGTGCGGAGGTAAGGTTTATGTAGAGGCACCCTCATCAACGCCATTACACGTTTCGTTTCCTGAGTCGGAAACAGCAGCGATACCGCCGGTAATTGATCTACTCTCAATTGTTCCGGCTCAAGTACAAGGTTTGCTTGACTCTGCCTTGATCGGTCGGGTCCGGGCGGTGCTTGTCGGTGGCGCGCCTTTAGGAATCGAACAGGAAAAAAGACTTTCCGAAATAGGAACCATAGCCTCCTATGCTACTTACGGCATGACAGAGACATGCAGTAATGTAGCGTTGCGTCGTCTCGGTCAGCCTGTATATGTTGCGAATGATGGATTCAGATTTTCAACTGATCGTCGCGGTTGTCTGGTGATAGAGAGTGAAAGAATGTCTTTCGGGACGATTCAGACTAATGACGTGGTAAGGCTTCACGACAGCTGTCATTTTGAGTGGATATGCAGAGCGGACAACATTATAAACAGCGGGGGAATAAAGCTCTATCCCGAGAAATTGGAGCAAGTATTATCAGAGATCCTTCCGGAAGGACATTTTTGTCTGGTATCCCGCCCAAGTGAAAAGTGGGGGAGAGAAATGGTCTTATTGTACGATACAGACATTTCAACTGAAATGCGTAAAGCAGCTGAGCGGTTGCTTCAAAGAGTAGAACGCCCTAAGGATTGGATCAGAGTGACTTCATTGCCACGGACCGCAAATGGGAAGATCAGACGAAAATTTTAAACAAACTCATTTTGAACTCTCGCGGCAGATTTGTAAATTTGCATAAATTCTTTGTAAAATGTTGATAATAGGAATCGCAGGTGGAACAGGGTCCGGAAAGACCACTGTAGTCAATAAAATAATTAAAAGTCTTCCTCCTGGTGAAGTGGCTGTGCTTCCTCAGGATTCCTACTATAAGGATTCAAGTCATATTCCTTTAGAAGAACGAAATAAAATCAATTTTGATGAACCGGCATCTATAGAATGGAGTCTGTTGGTTCAACATCTTGAATCTCTGCGGCGAGGTGAAGCGATTGAAATGCCGACATATTCCTATCTTACCTGCACACGTCAACCTGAAACTATTCATGTTGAGCCTCGTGATGTAGTTATTGTAGAAGGAATCCTTGTGCTCAACGATCCGGAACTACGCAAGATGATGGATGTGAAAGTATTTGTAGATGCGGAAGCTGATGAGCGGCTGATCAGGGTGATCGCACGTGATTGTATTGAACGGGGACGCACTCCACAGATGGTCATCGACCGTTACATGGATGTATTGAAGCCTATGCATGAAATGTATATTGCACCATCGAAAAGATTCGCCGATCTGATCGTCCCTCAAGGAGGAAGTAATGCTGTGGCAGTAAACTTGCTGACGGATTATATTGAAGCCCGTCTGCGGAAAGCAAAGAAGTTATGAGTGAAGATATGGTAAGGAAAGTTCTCCGCACCGAGAACCTTGTGAAAAAATATAGGCAGCGTACGGTTGTCAATCATGTCTCAATAGATGTGAAACAAGGTGAAATTGTCGGTCTGTTGGGTCCTAACGGTGCCGGCAAAACGACTACGTTTTACATGACGGTGGGACTTATTACGCCTAATGAAGGTGAAATCTTTCTGGATGATCTTAACATTACCAAATATCCTGTTTATAAACGTGCTCAGATAGGTATCGGTTATCTCGCACAGGAGGCATCGGTTTTTCGCAAGTTGTCTGTTGAAAACAATATCAAGTCGGTTCTTGAGATGACGAATACAACTCCCGAATATCAACGTGAAATGCTCGAAAGTCTGATTGCTGAATTTCGTCTTGAGAAAGTGCGCCATAATTTGGGTGACCAACTTTCGGGTGGTGAGCGTCGCAGAACTGAAATAGCTCGTTGTCTTGCAATAAATCCAGATTTTATAATGCTCGACGAGCCGTTTGCGGGCGTCGATCCCATTGCGGTGGAGGATATTCAATATATTGTCTATAAACTCAAGGAAAAAAACATTGGCATTCTCATCACGGATCACAATGCGCCTGAGACACTCAGCATCACTGACCGCGCATATCTGTTGTTCGAAGGTAAAATTCTGTTTCAGGGAACTTCCGAGCAACTTGCAGAAAATCCTATGGTGAGGGAAAAATATCTTGGAAGAAACTTTATTTTCAACCGCAAAAAATTCGACTGACGTTTTACACGGTTATTGACTCAACTTTAAGGCTTGTTGAGTCGTCCATCTGCCTGGAGGCAAACATTAAAGCCATAAGAGCCGCGGAAGCAGGCGGTACATCATGATTTATTGTGAGAATGGGAGTACTATATATTTGGGGATTCTCATAACCGTAACGAATTATTCGCAATGGCGTTACGCCTTCTACTTCCATTGTATAATTCTCCCGTTTCATGGCGTCATTTCCAGTGGAGATGATTATGTCCACTCCTCCACGATCACGGACTACTCGTTTCACGAACTGCATGTACGATTCATCATCGTTTACAGGATGGAATCTTGACCCTGAGCGTTGTGCAAGTTCAGAAGCTGTGCGGTCACTTCGCATGGCGAAATCCACTTTCGCGTCAATAGACCGGAACAATTCGATAGCGCGTTTTGTCATATCGGAATCCCCGTCGGTAACAAGTACACGTAGCTCAGGAAATTTTAAAACATAAGAATTAGATGGTAACGAATGAGGGGAGTTGCGTTTGAACCGTTGCCGGGGTAAAGCACTGCGGTTGAGGTGCTCCTCCATTTTCTTCTCAAGAAAATTGTCAGCCATTTTTGTCTACAGCAGGTATATCAGTATTTTTAGCCCTATGAGGTGTACCTTTAATATTTTATCGGTCAGCGGGTTAAAAACTATATTTTATTTAGGTTGCATTTCGGCGTATTCCTTCTTTAGACTACAAAATTAACACTTTTATTCATTATATGCAATCCATTGCAACCATTTTAGAGAAATAAAGCCTCCGATATGCAGCCAAAAGCCAGACCCCAATTTGTCAGAATAGAGATTGTAACGTGACAATGTTCTGTGCGATTGTAGAGGAGTAATAATATTCAAGAAAACCCGGTTATAATCTTCCAAAAGTGGGTCAAAAGTATGGATTTTGCGGATTATGAGCATATTTTTGACACAGATTTGTTGCTCCAAAAAATAGGTCATTTGACCACTTTTTGGGAATGTAAGAGTATATTTGTTATTTACATGCATACATATATTCCGGAAAAGTGGTCAACGCAAGTTTGATAGAATCGGCAAAAAAATAGTATAACGAACTATTGCACAGTT
>CAZKSF010000074.1:0-12390 GCA_964555405.1 uncultured Bacteroides sp. | reverse complement strand
GTAAAACAGAATGAAAATAAAGAAATAGAGTTGGGATTTTTATAATTCTCCTGAAGGGGGTGTCTGCCAAAAGGCGGTCACCCCTTTCTCCATAGTCATATGAATGACTATTTTAATAAATAATATTTCTAAAAAAATAAAAAAAGAGAGTGTCAAGTTGTGTGAATGGATTGAAATAGGTAATTTTACAAGTCCAAATAAAACTCCGGTGTTTTCTCTTTAAATTATCGGTTACATGATGCAAATTTGATATTAGCGATTTGTAAATCACAATCAATACTTTTAATCTATGAACAAATTTTACACGACACTTGCTTCAACCTTGCTGGTCGGAGCAGCCGCAACAGCAATTGCGGCTGACATAGCCACAACACCGCAGCAAGCTGTCACCATGCAGCGGCGTGAGCGTCCGGCACGTATCTCGCAGCCTGCTAAATCAATTCCTGTCACACATGTCAAAGGTGGAGAATCCGGCGACAAACCGCTTTACGGTATGCTGACCGACTGTTACGATGGTCCGTTATGGGGCTGGAGCGGTCCGGTGCAGATTGGTGACAACGGAACTTTCACCCAATTGACCGAAACAAGCATCCCGAATTTCAATGCATGTTATTTTGAAGATTATATTTTGGTAATCAACATGTCAGGAGAATCGGGCACCACATGGTCCACGTATGACACCCGTACCTGGGAGCGTTCCGGAGCCACGGTGACATTTGTACTCGGCAGTGAATATACATTCCCTCAGACAATGACCTACGACCCGGTTTCAAAAACCATATATGCGTGTGTTGTTGAAGATACCTGGGGTTATGTGAATTCGGCTGTAGAGTTTGCCTCGATAGATCTTTCCAATGCGCTTGATCCGGTAAGACGAATCAGCAGTCTGGATGTATATATGCGTGCTCTTGCCACCGACAAGGATGGCACGATTTACGGCATAGGAAAGGATGGAGTTCTTTATACCATCAATAAGTTCGATGGTTCGATTGAAAAGGTGACCGATATTGATTTTCCCGTATTTGAAGGCGATCCTAACGAGTCGTGCTATTTTGCACGCGAGTCAGCCGTTATCGATTGGGAAACAGGTAAAATCTATTTCAGCTATTCCGACAGTGAGTTCGATACCTTCCTGATCACTATAGACAAAGCCACAGGAGCCACGGAGGTAGTCGAGAATTACGGTTATTGGTCGGGCGGAACCGAGAATTGCGAGATATTCGGTGCTCTGTGGTTTGAACAGAAAGTCGCTGTAGAGGCAGGTACCCCTGCAGATGTCACCGATTTCAATGTCGTGGCTAATGGCGCTGAACTTTCTGCGACAGCAACATTCACGTTGCCGTTGTATGATACTGACGGCAATGCTCTCGCCGGACTGTTGGAGTGGAATGTGAGTGCAGGCGCAGAAGTGATTGCCGAGGGTACAGGAAATGCCGGAGAAAGCGTTTCGGTGCAGCTCCCGGTAGCTTCACCCGACACCTACAATTTTGTGCTGAGCGTATCGTCTAACGGACTCACCGGTACTCCGGTGTCAGTAATGTCGTTTGTCGGACCCGACACCCCGCAGATAACCGGACTTCCCTATTTTATCACCACCGGCGACGGTATGGGTGTGGTTCTCCGCTGGAACGAGGCTGTGGGTGCTCATGACGGAGTGCTCGCCGAACCTCTTACTTATCGCATAGTCCGTTATCCCGATGAAGTGACAGTAGCGGAAGCCGCTACCGGCAAACAGTTTGTCGACAATATTGACTCGGAGATACTTACGAAATATATGTATAAGATAACTCCGAAGGCTGGAGAGATCGAAGGCGACGCTGTCAATTCGCGTGAGGCATATGCAGGTATCTATTTCTCTTTACCTCACGTGATGGATTTCACAAAGGGTAACAATAATGACATCTTTGATCTTTATCCCGTCAATGATGCCAATAATGACGATGCCGTGTGGTATATGCACAACCTCTATGGCATAACCTGTCCCGGAGCCGGTGAGGAAATGGACGACTATCTGTTTGTGGGTCCGTTCAATTGCAAGGCTGGTTCGTTATACTCATTCAAGTTCTCTGTTTCGAACCGCGGCCGTACAAACGAGACATTAGCCGTATATGCAGGAACCGATCCCGAGGATATCAATTCTCTGAAATCAGCTGTGGTTGTACCGCAGACAGATATCGAGTTCTCACATGGAGTATACGATCTCTTCGGCGACTTTGTACCTGAAACCGACGGATTGTATTATTTTGCTATCCACGGATGCACCCCGTCTTCTTCTTACGGCTTTGATATCAGCAATCTTTCGGTAACAGAAGCTACCAACGAGACTCCTGCGAGTGTATCTTCACTTACAGTAGTTCCCACCGCTGACCACATAGAGCTGACTTTCGTTCTTCCGAAGGTCAATATCGACGGAAATCCGACAGAGATCGATGCGGTTAACATATATCGCGACGGCGCTCTTCTCGCGACAGTCAGCGAAGGTATTGCCGAGGCTTTGGCAGCTGACGGAGAGTTGACATACTCCGATTACACAGCTCCGCAAGGCATGCACAATTACGAAGTGAAATGTGTGAATGGAGCCGGCGAAGGCGCTCCTGCAGCAATTAACTGCTGGGCAGGACTCGATGTCCCCGGTTTTGTACCGAACTTCAGAATTTACGAATATCTGTCTGACCCCGGCACACTTCATCTCACATGGGATGCTCCAACAGTCGGTAAAAACGGCGGTTACATCAACCCCGAAACACTTGAGTACAAGATTAACTGGCTTGGTTACGATATCGAACAAGGTACCGGCAACCGTAGTGTCGGCAACACTCTGTCCTACGACATGGTGCTTTCAGGAGTTACCAAACAGTCAATCATATCGGTGACCCTTTATGCATCCAATGAGGCAGGCGAGGATCGTACGATGGGACACACCAAGTCATGCTACTTCGGTCCGGCATTATCGTTACCCTTGTTTGAATCATGGGCTAACATGAAGTCGACCAGCGGCATCTGGTCAGGTCAGTCACTCATTGACGATTTTGCACTGTTTGAATCATACTGGGATGTAAGTGACGGTGCTCTGACAAGTTTTTCCGCTCAGGACGGCGACGGCGGTATGATTCTTGTTTCTACCACTGTCGACGGAGGAGCACAACGTATGCGCGCGCCTCGTGTCGACATATCCGGTGCCGAGAATCCGACAGCCGTATTCTACTATTATTATACGCCCGAAACATCGGAAATGTATGTTGAGATAATGGTTGAAGATCAGCCTGTCAAGTTGCTTGCCGACCTCGATCTGTCACCTGAAAACGCCGGTAAATGGAATCGTGCCGAAATCTCGCTTGCCGATTACCGTTCAACTCAGTATATCCAGCTCTCCTTTGTCGGCAGAGCTTCAAAGGCAACTGAAGGATTTGCAGCGATAGACAACTTCAGCATCACCGATTTCAAGGCGCATGACCTTATGATTGCCGGTTTTGTCGCTCCGACAAAAGCCGACATCAACACCGAGGTCACCATGCAGGTAAGCGTGCGCAACAATGGCGTCGAAACTCTCGCATCCGGCGAATATTCAGTATCACTTTACAAAAACGGAGTGTTTGTCAGCGAAACATCCGGCTTACCGGTAGCTCCCGATCAGATTGTCTCGATTGAATTGTCTGACATGGCAATGGTTACCGATCCTGAATCAACTGAATATTATGTCGAAATCAACTATACCGCCGATGAAAATGCAGCTAACAACCGTAGCGCGTCACGTTTTGTAAGAATCCTTACGGGGACTTACCCGCGCGTGACCGATCTGTCAGCTGAAGAAAATGACGGAGTAATCCTCACATGGTCCGATCCCGATTCAGGCGAACTCTATTATGAGCCTGTCGTTGAGACATGGGATCAGTATCCGGCATTCTCGATTGACGGAATGGGCGACTGGACAGTTTATGATGGTGACGGAATGAAGACCGCCCGTCTCGCTCTCTCGCTTGATGGCGTTCTTGAATACCCCAATGCCGGCGAACCGATGGCATGGCAGGTATTCGATCCTGAGACGCTCAACATATTCCTTAATCCGTGGTATGCGCGTTCCGGCAGCCAGTTCCTTGTGAGCATGCAGGCATATGACGCTAACGGAACCCTGAACGGTGTGAGCGACGACTGGCTCATTTCGCCTGAACTCTTCGGCGGAGCCCAGACAATTTCGTTCTATGCGACAGCTTCGCATAACAACTACTCACCCGAAATACTCGACATAATGATTTCTACCACAGGAAACAATCCTGAGGATTTCGAGGTGTTTGAAGCCGGTGTCGAAGTCAACTACGCCAAGGATTGGACAGAGTTCTTCTTCAATCTGCCCGAAGGAACCCGTTATTTCGCCCTCGTACACAAGTCGGTCGGCAAATTGGCGCTTCTTCTTGATGATGTCCGCTATATACCGGCGGCTGTCGATTCCGGAGCAACACTCGAACTTGAGGGCTTCAACGTATATCGCAACGGTGAACGCCTCAACAGCGAACTTGTTACTGAATATGAGTATATCGACCGGACAGTTGTCAGCGGCCAGGACTACAGATACAATGTTACCGCTGTATGGACTCAGGGTGAATCGGGACTTTCCAACACCGTTTCTCTGAAAGTAAGCGGCATAGACGGCACAAGTGTTGATGTCACGATAAGCGCCGTACAGGGTGCTGTCCGCGTCGCTACCGAATCGGAATGTGATGTCAAGGTTTACACCACGTCCGGTGTCTGCATAGCCTCCGTTCAGGTCGACGGTGTTGTAGAGATCCCTGTCGCTGTTTCCGGAATATATCTGGTTCAGTGCGGTGATAAGGTAGCGAAACTGTCAGTTAAGTAATGAATCAACGTATTCTATCACTCATAAACGCGGCGGTGTTTCCAACCGCCGCGTTTATGTCATATTCACTACCGGCACGTCCCGGGCTGTCGTTGATGCGGCAGTCCGACTGATCTTATGAACCAATTAATCCCATTATATGAAAAAATTTCTGAACATGATGCTTCTCGGATCGTCAGCCGCGTTAGTTTCGGCAGCGACCGGTCCGCAGTATCTTGGTGAGAAGGCACCGCTTGTTCCGCCGTTTTGCGAAGACTTCGAATTTACGGGAGCCGCTTCGCCTCAGGATGAATTCGTCCGTCTGTTTCAGGTGATAGACGCCAATAACGATGGTCGCTCATGGAATTTTTATAATTATTCCGACGGCGACCGTCTGTCGCGGTGCGCATATCTTCTTGCCAATACCGAACGTTCCGAGTCGGACGACTGGCTCATACCGCGCGCTGTAAAACTCCAGGCGGGCAAATATTATTGTGTGCATCTTGATGCGAAACTTTTCTATGGAGCTAATCCGAGCACATTCGAGGTAAGGTACGGTCTGTTCAATGACCCGGAAGGCATGGACATCACAGCTATCCCCGCTACAGTTGTCACCGATAAATACGATTCGCGCTACGAAGGATGGATATGTCCTGAATTCGACGCATTATATTATATTGGAGTACATTCCATCTCGTCGGCGTTCCTTGAAAACCTCATGGTTGACAACATATCGGTGGATGCACCGGTCGAAGGAACATCGCCTTCGGGTGTTACCGGAGTGACATTTACAAACGATCCGGGAGGTTCAAAAGCTCTCGCAATTCAGTTCAAAGCACCGTCCACCGACATGGATGGCAATCCGCTGCAGTCGATCGACCGGATAACAGTATCGTGCGGTGGAGTGGAAGTTACTGAATTCAGTACCGTACACCCCGGAGAAGAATTGAGTTTCACTGACACATCCGATGTAGAGGGCAATGTGGTTTATACTTTTACCCCGTATAACGCGTCGGGTCAGGGTCGCCCCGTTCACCTGAAACAATACAAAGGAATCTCCACCCCCATGCCACCGGTCATCACCTCGTTCAGTGAAATAGATGGCGGCAAAGCCCGTCTTACATGGACAGTCCCCTCGACAGATATCAACGGTTCGGTGCTTGATCCTTCGAAACTGATATTCAACATATATCAGATCGATAACGACGATACTCCTTACTGGGCAGGCGAAGTTGACGGCAACACCACCGAATTCGATATCGAATTTCCCGTATGGGATGGAGCGCAGATACTTGGTATGGCAATGCTGAGCGCCACCTTCGGCGATAAGGAGTCGGATGTCGTCACTACGGATTACCTGTGTATCGGCGCACCATATCAGTTGCCTTATCACAACTCGTTTACCTACGATGACTATCTGAGCTACATTATGGAGATGAAGTCGGACGGCAGTGATGTGCGCTGGATAATGCTCGATGACCATTCCGATCCCACAGCACAGGATGGCGATAACGGTTACATCTGTATGAGCGGCAACGCCCCTGCCCAGTGGGCTGAACTCGTCACCGGAAAGATCGACATGGGTGATGCCGATCATGCTGTGATCGAATTCTACACTTACGTTTACAGTGGTGACGAAAATGAGCTGCATATCATCGTCTACGATATGGATAACGGAGATTCCGTTGAAATATCTTCCATATGTATGGATGAATTTTCAAGGGTAGGATGGAACAGAATTTCAGTACCCGTCGAAGGTTTCGGCGGGAAAACTATCCGTGTCGGACTCAAGGGCGTGATAGTGACCGACGGCTATATGCCGATTGATAACTTTACTTTACGCCCCATGCCTGCGGTTGACCTCGGAGTTGGCAGAGTAATATCCCCGTCGATATCCGGGGCAGGGGAGCGCTTCGAAGTGATAGCCTCTATTGTCAACGAAGGTTCCGCTACATCACCCGAAGCTGAAGTCGTGTTGCTTCGCGATGGAGTTGTGGTTGCATCTTCCCCCGTACCAACGCTCGAGCCCCGCAAGTCGGTGGACGTGATATTATACGATACGTTCAACTCCATCACCTCCGACATGCCGGAGATGCAGGTGTTAGTGGCAGTTGAAGGCGACGGAAACAAAGCTAACGACAGTTCGGAACCGTTCCTGATAGTCTTTGATGCCCCTGTACATCCTGCTGTAACCGACCTTACGGGGGTATTCGATGACGGATCGGTGACTCTAACCTGGAGCGAGCCCGATCTCACCAATATCGCACCTTCGCCTGAAACAGAGACATTCGAGCAGTATGCGCCGTATGCCACTTCACTCGAAGGCTGGACGCTGGTCGATGCCGATCAGGGTGTCATAGTCGGATTCCCGAATTTCCCCATAGCGGCAATCGATAACACAAGTTTCGCATATTTCGTTGCCGATTCCGATGAGATACCTTTCATGACTGCGGTGTCCGGCAAGCGGAGTCTCGCTACATTATATACGCGCACCGTCTTGTCATCAGGCTCATACGGCAGCATTCCCAACGATGACTGGCTGATCACACCCCCTCTTTATGGTGGACGTCAGACCGTACGCTTCCATGCCGCTTCGGTTCAGGATACTTATGGTTACGAGACATTCGAGACCTACTGGTCGGACGGAAGCACTGATCCTGAAGATTTCGTCCTTCTTTCCGGCAATACCGAAGCACCGATGGAATGGACCGAATATTATGCCACTCTGCCCGTCGGAGCAAAATATTTTGCAATCCGTTGCACCTCCGACGATGTACTCGCGTTCCAGCTTGACGACATCACCTATATTCCCGAAGGTGACGGCGGTTCGATCGAACTCATCGGCTACAACATTTATCGCGACGGCGAATTGCTCAATGAGTCACCGGTGCGCGAAAGAGTATTCACAGCCGAGCGTCTGAGCGACGACGACCGCTTCGTCGTGACAGCCGTATACGATCTTGGCGAGTCAGTCGCATCGAATGTAGTCACCATCACTACCGGAATTGGCAGTGTGGGAGCCGACGCGTCTGCGGGCGAATGTGAGTATTTTAACCTCCAGGGTGTGAAAGTGTCGGCTGATTCGCTTGTGCCGGGCATCTACATCTGTCGTCGAGGCAACAGCGTGACCAAAATCGCAATACGTTAACCATCTGATAATATTGGAACAATGAGTAACAACGCAAGTGTTCAAGTCAACGACCTGATGCAATTCCTTGATGCGTCACCGGTCAATTTCTTCGCATGCTCCGAGACATGCCGCCGGCTTGATGAAGCCGGATTCACCCGCCTTGATCCTACCGCCGCCTGGAAAGAGTTCAAACCCGGCGACCGTCATTACATAGTCAAGAACGACTCCGCAGTTTTTGCTTTCATCATCGGTGAAAGCAAAGACCCCGGTTCCGGTTTCCGTATAATTTCGGCTCACAGCGACTCACCCTGTTTCCGAGTGAAACCTCACGCCGAGATGCGTGGCGAGGGAGGAGTGACCCGTCTCAACACCGAGGTGTATGGCGGACCGATACTCTACACGTGGTTTGACCGTCCGCTTTCGCTTGCCGGTCGTGTGATACTCCGCACCGACGATCCGTTGCATCCTGCCACACGTCTGGTCCGCTTCAATCGCCCGTTGCTTGTCATACCGCACCTTGCCATCCACTTCAACCGTGCCGTGAACGAGGGCAATCCGTTGTCCAAGCAGAAGGACATGCTTCCCGTGTTAGGCATCATCCGCGAGCGTCTCGAAGGTGACAACCTGTTGCTGACGTTGCTTTCCGCCGAACTTGGAGTAGATGCCGGCGACATACTCGACTTCGACCTCTCGCTTTACGACACTACAAAAGCCTGTCTTGTCGGTCTGAACGAAGAGTTCATCACGTCCGGTCGTCTCGATGATCTTAGCATGGTTCATGCCGGACTCACCGCACTGCTTGCCGATAACCGTCCATGCGGCATGACGCGAGTTCTTGCCGTGTTCGATAATGAAGAGACCGGCAGCGGTACCAAGCAGGGAGCGGCATCGCCTGTTCTCGAACATCTGCTACACCGCATAATCGAGCGTTGCGGCGGCAACGAAGAGGATTATTACCGTGCAGTTTCCAACTCCTTCCTCGTTTCGGCAGACAATGCCCATGCGCTTCATCCCAACTATGTTGAGAAACAGGATCCGACCAACCATCCGTTAGTCGGTGGGGGACCGGTAATAAAGTACAATGCCAACTGCAAGTACATGACCGATGCCGATTCAGCGGCGGTGTTCCGCAGCTATTGTGAAAAAGCGGGCGTGCCTGTGCAGACATTTGTCAATCACAGCGACGTAGCCGGAGGCTCGACACTCGGCAACATCCTCACGTCACAGATACCGCTCAGGGGTGTTGATATGGGAGTAGGTATCTGGGCGATGCATTCCGTTCGCGAAACCGCTTCCGTAGCCGATCACGACATGACTATCGAGGCTTTCAAAGCCTTCTTCAGTTAACAGCGATCATAACCATTATTAACGGCGATGCCCGCATGCTTCACAGCTCGCGGGCATCGTTTTTTTTGCCAAAAGTCTCATTATAAAGACTAATTCTATGGTACTTATCTGTTTGTTCAATTAAGTATCTCTTGCCAAGAGATACTTAGCTTTGCTAATCCAATGATAATTAATCGGTTAAAAATTGAAATTTTGCATAAACTCCATTTCTGGTTATCCGGCGTGTTTTTTTCAATCCATAATTGTGTCAATTTCAGAGATATTTAATATCTTTGCAACAGGTTTAGTATCTCTTGGCAAGAGAGTGGGATTCCAGAACGCTTTCCGAGAAAAGATATTAAGCTGCAACCGCTTGAAAAGCACCTGTATAGGCTAATTCATGAGATCCGAAGCACAAGTAAACGGACGGTTGAGACTGCTGCATGACAAAATAGATATTTTGCGTCATGCAGGAAACGAAGGTGTACATAATCATGAACGGACAAAACGTTGAACAGGAACCGGAATGGTTCGCCATAAAGACACGGCAGGATTTCAGGGCAGAGGAACAACTCGCTCCCGTATGCGACGACATCCTGTTTCCGAAAGAGACAGTAAAAGTACCAGGCAGAAAAGACCGGTTGAAAGCCGTCATACCACATCTTTTATTCATCAGGACCACCCGTCAGCATGCGTTGGAATTAGAAAAGAAAGGGCGTGAGCATCCCGAACTGTCAGTACCGTTCTGGATCTACCGATATCCGCGCGACAACCGCATCCAGTCTGTATCCCCCAATTCGATCCATCTCATCCGGCTACTCACTGCCAGCGATACGACCAAATGTGAGGTTTACAACAAAACGGATTTCAAGGAAAACCAGTACGTGCAAATCACCGGCGGACCATTTCAAGGCTATAAAGGCTACGTAGTCCGGGTTCAGAAAAACAAACACGTCATCGTAAAAATCGAAGGCATCTGCATGGTCATGCTCCCCTTCATCCACCCCGACTACCTCACGCCCGCCTCCCCCGCCGATGAATAAAGTTATAATGACATCATTAACAATATGAAAATCAGCATTTCCACAATAAAGAAAGATAAGGTATTCGGTATTCTTTATGGAGAAGATCCCAAAGATACCGGAGTAACAAAGCAACAATTTGAAGAGACTGTAAAACGTTGGATTCCCACCTATTTTCAAAGATGCTATTCAACGTTCACAGCCGTCGAACAGTATCTCTACTCAATGATCATTGTATTGGACATCAACAACGACCACGATCTTCCTCAGCAAGATATTGATATCTGAAAACCCCAACGAATTAGATTCAACTCAGGCACTTGATTATAAAAATTCTGGTGAAAAGTTATTATGCCTAAATTAGGAATCGATAAGCTTTACGAAGAACGGACAAACTTTACAGTCATAGCTTTGACCGGTTACACAGCCACGGGTTGTTCGTACTTGGCAGAAATCATGCAGAAAAAGGATTTCTACAAAGACGTGAGGAAACCTGACGAAATAAAAAGTGGAGCACCTAATTCAACGGATAATAATAAATACGTCTCTGAAGAAGATAAGCTAAAGAACAAAGATGCTCTTGCCACTTATATATTTAAAAGAAAATATACAATATGCTATGATTATATAAGTGAGAATTATGTACCTTTCGTAAAGATCAGTTATACAAGAGTACTATGGTTAAAGGTACTTCTTCAAGCCGCCGCAGAAGAAAACTCAGAGTCATTTAAAAAATCAATATTGACTGTTGTTGATGACAAATTCAAGAGCGGTCGGGCAGACAAGGACTATGCGGAAAAGTACGATGTTCAAAATGTTAAAGGAAAAGTACTTGAGCGGTTATCGGAATGGGATAAATGGACTGAGCTATATAGTGCCATAACCAATATAAAGGCAAAACGCGAGGAAGATCCTCAGGGCTACGACAGCGATCTGGCTGACACATTGGTTTTAAACAAAGAAAGCATAACTAATGAGTTCATATCGTTTGTAAACCAATTGATGTCAGAAGGGGATTATTACTGCTATTGTTTTTTCTATCATAGACTTGGCAGTCAGATAAGGAAATGTGGAGACGCATTTGCGCCTTATGACGAAGTATATGATAAAACGTATGATGATGATTCTCATTTGTATGATATAGTATTGCTGATAAACCGGTTGATAAAGGGCATCCGTCACAAAAGAGACCACTGCAGGGTTGTTATCGATCGGCTCCGTAATTCGCTTGAAGCCCGTTATTTGCGTGAAAGATATTCGGCATTTTATCTTGTCGCTATTCATGACGAAGATAACCCGTATAAAAATCTCCGGGATAAGCTTAAAAGTAATTATCCGACAGATGACGAATACAGGAAAAACGAGTCAAAGATAGAAGATCAGGTTAAGAAAGTACTGCATCTCGGTGATGTTGAAGCGGAGAGTGATGAGGTGGAAAAGGGATCGTTTTATTCACCGAATGTATCTCAATGCGTGGCAGATGCAGAGATTCATCTTTCCAATAACAGGAAAAAAGGTGATTACAATTATTTCGCGAGCATCGACGAACAATGGTTAAAGTTTGCTGCATTGATTCAACATCCAGGCTTAATAACACCCAGTTCGGAAGAACGTTGCATGGTAGTTGCATATACCGCGAAATTTAATAGCGGATGTCTGTCACGTCAGGTAGGAGCAGTCATTACAAACAAAGCCCATTCAATCCGCACTATCGGATGGAATGATGTGCCCTACGGACAGATACCATGCTCCTTACGTAATCTGTTTGATTTTGGAAAGGATGATATATCCTCATTGACATACAGCGCATTTGAGACATCTGAAAGACCCTATTATGATGAAAAAGAGTCATTTCGTCAACGTGTCCGTAGAGACTATCAATTCCTTGGACATCCTGAGAAATTCAGATTAAATGGGCTTCCATTCTCATATTGCTTTAAAACCTTGCATAACCGGTACAGTGCCGAGAAAAACCAGGTATTTACGCGTTCACTTCATGCCGAAGAAAATGCAATGATGCAGATGGTTCGCTTCGGAGGAGAAAGCCTTGAAGACGGAGTTATTTATGTAACTGCAAGTCC
>CAZKSF010000073.1:0-12702 GCA_964555405.1 uncultured Bacteroides sp. | reverse complement strand
AGGGCGCACTCGGGACTTTCACCCGTTAGATTATGCCCATGTCGGGCGAACTAACAAATCCGGATCAGATGTCGTTTGCCATCGGTCCGGATTTATTCTTTCACAGAACGGCTATTTTCCCCCGGAGTTTACCCGCCGTCTCAGTAATGCGCCGGCAACCGCAACCGCCACATCCTCAAGACCTGCCGGATACCTCAAGTGCGCTTCGCGACGGAAAGCCGTTTCCGTGTTCTTGCGGTTGAGTTCCATCAGTGTTACAAATTCTTCCCGGGTTATCACAAGATCAAAATCGGTAAACGAGTCATCATTGATCATGGCAGCTATTTCGCGATACACTTCAAGCGGTGTGTATGACACCCTTTTAGCTATCTGCCCCACGGCTATTCCGTCATGCAATCCTTCAATTATCAAAGCTCTCAGGCTACCCGCTTCGATAACTTCACCCTTGCCGGTGTGCAAACGCACTGCATTGACAAATTCACGCCAGTAACGTTCCGATTTACGTTCACCCACCCCGTCGACACGCGAAAATTCAGCCCGTGTCAACGGTCGTTTCCTGACAATATCAGCCAGCGTCTTGTCGCTGAATACTATGTAGGGCGGCACACCTTCACGGCGCGCAATAGTTGTACGCAGTTTTTTAAGTTTCGAAAGTAACCCGGCATCAAATTCCGCAGTCTCATCCACTTGTCCCTTCGTGGTCTTCACCGTTGCCGTTGCGTTGCTGTCACCATAATATCTGGCGAGCATTACAGGCTCTTTTCCAAACACAACCCTACGACCCGCTTCCGTTACCATGAAACGGCCGTGATCGGCATAGTCTATGTCAAACAGACCGAGTTGCAGCATCTGTGTCAGGTAATGATTCCAGTCACGGTACGGAACATGGCGTCCAACCCCATAAGTTTTGAGTCGGTCATATCCTTTTGCCATGATGTCGTTTCGTGCCGACCCGCGCAGTATATCTATAAGCATACTTATACCGGCGCGCCCCTCGGTACGTATTATCGCGCTCAGAGCCATCTGACACAGCACCGTACCATCGAACCGGTCGGGAGGATTGAGACACACATCGCAGTTACCGCAATCGTGTGTATTCTCTTCATTGAAATAACTCAGCAGCACACGGCGGCGGCATACCTGCGCGTCCACATAATCGCGCATACGTCTCAGTTTGTCCGAATTGAGTTCACGTCTTCCGCTGTCATCCACGAACCGTTGTAATGTCACTATATCCGCTGCCGAAAAGAACATCACCGCTTCCGCGGGCATACCGTCCCTGCCCGCACGTCCTATCTCCTGATAATAGCTTTCGATACTCAGTGGCATGTTGTTATGCACCACCCAGCGTATATTGCTCTTGTCGATACCCATACCGAAAGCCACCGTAGCGCATACTATCTGAATATCACCGTTAATGAAGTCGCGTTGAGTCCTCGTCCTCGCCGCGGGGGACATCATTGCGTGATAGCAGGCGGCGTTATAACCTAATTTGGTCAGATCATCCGCCATTTTTTCCGTTGACTTACGGCTCAGGCAATATATTATACCCGATTCTTCCGGGTACTTGTCGATCAACGCCGTAATCCGCTTCATTTTCTGAGGTTTCTTCAGTCCGCTTATCACACTTAATGAAATATTAGGTCTGTCAAACGAACTGATGAAAATCCGGGGATTATCGAGTCTCAGCTGTCTGATTATATCCTCGCGTGTCGTACGGTCGGCGGTTGCCGTCAGTGCCATTACCGGAACACCCGGAAACTGGCTCTTCAGTCGTCCCAACTGAGTGTATTCAGGTCGGAAATCATGTCCCCATTGCGATATGCAATGCGCTTCATCTATTGCTATGAGAGCCGGTTTGAAGCCGCTTCCTATTCTGTCCAGTTCGAGCATGAGCCGCTCCGGCGAAATATACAGCAGCCTTATTTTTCCTTCATATGCCCTCTCCATTATCGTGCGGTTGTCAGCTTCCGATTGGTTGCTGTTGACCGCAGCCGCCGGTATTCCGTTAGCCATAAGGGCTTCCACCTGGTCACGCATCAGGGCTATCAATGGCGAAACTACGAGTGTTATCCCGCTGTCAGCCATCAGTGCCGGCACCTGATAACATATCGATTTTCCACCGCCGGTAGGCATGAGCACCACCGAGTCCCGTCCCGAAATGGCATTGGTAATAATATCAAGCTGCATCGGACGGAACCGGTCGTAACCATAGAACCGGCGCAACAATGCGTGTGCGCGGGCTTTAAGATCGGCTTCTGTCATTTAAAATGCGTTTTTCTCACCCTGGAGTGCGTTGATGACTGTACGCAGAATTATCTTGACATCCAGCATGAACGACCAGTTTTCGATATACCACACATCAAATTCCACCCGTTTTTCCATCTGCCACAGTTTTTCTGTCTGTCCGCGGTATCCGTTGATCTGCGCCCATCCGGTTATGCCCGGTTTTACAATGTGACGCACCATATATTTGTCGATTATCCGCGAATACTCTTCGGTATGCTTAAGCATATGCGGACGCGGTCCCACCACCGACATATCTCCTAAAAACACATTGATAAATTGCGGCAATTCATCGATGCTCGTCCTCCTCAGAAAATCTCCCACACGGGTTTTGCGGGGGTCATTCTGGGTCGCCTGGATTTTATCGGCATCAGCGTTGACACGCATCGTCCGGAACTTAAGGCACATGAAGTCACGTCCTCTGTATCCCGTTCGCTTCTGGCGGAAAAATACCGGTCCGGGCGACGACATCTTTATGGCAATGGCTACCGGTATGAATATCAGCGGCGACACTATCAGGAATGCCGATGAAAAGAGTATGTCGAATGTGCGTTTAAGGAACTGATTGGCGAGCGATTTAAGCGGATTATGACGCACGCCCAGTATCGGCATCGATCCGATGGCATACAGATCGAACCGGCGGTTCACATAACGGTTCAGCTGCGGAACATAATTGAACTGACAAGTGTTGGCGTCTGCGGTACTGATCATTCTGTTCATTATGCCGTCATTGGCTCCCGACAATGTAAAATATATTTCATCCACTGCATTTTCAGCGACAAAAGCGTTCACATCGTCCAGCGTTCCTCTTATCAGATCCACCGGTATTCCGTCCACCGGTTTGTCATCGGTAAAGAATCCCATGAATTTGTAACCGAATCCGGCATCCGACACCATTTCGTTGTACAGCCGCAACGATATGGAATTGGCGCCGATAATTATCACCCTGCTGAAGTTACGTCCGCGGCGGCGGTATTGTTTCAGCAGCATCCGCGATATCGCCCAGCTGAACGGGAACAACACAAACAGTATTCCGTAGAATTCCAGGAAAATCCACCATTTGATATTGTCTAATCCGACGAAATAAATCGAGGTGATGAAGAGGCAGGCGTGCGATCCGACAGCTTTCAGTGAGTTCGTCACCACCTGGTTCATATGCAGCGTCCTCAGCTGATGCGTCGACCGGAGCCAATACGATACCGGCAGGTATGTAAGATTAGCAAGGAGCCACACTGTGCGGCCCCTGCTCATCGTTAATTCTGGTGAAAGGAAGTAGGTAAGCAGAAATGCAGCATTGAGCATTACATAATCCACAAGGGTAAGAAATACCGGTATGTATCTTCCGTAACGTCCTTTCTGATGAATTTCTGTCATTTGAGTTTATGTCAGTTGAAAACTTACAGCCGACAGATGCCGGAATCAGAGCTTCGCGTCGATGACCTTCACTTTTTCAGAAAGTTCAGCGAGGTCAGCTTTCAGACGTTCCACTCGGCGTTCTATTTCACGTACCATCGAATTACCCGATTTCGATTTGCTGCTGAGGAAACCGAGGTTGTTTTCATAAGTCTGCAGTTCCGACTTGCGTGCTTCGTAGGTACGCATTAACTTTTCGCGTTCACGCATCAGTTTCGACTGATCTGACGAAAGCGACTCCACATTGCTTTCGAAACGGGATATACGGTTACGCTGACCGCGCAGGTTGAAATGGTCATAGAGTGCGTCGACAGCCGCACGGAACTGTTCGTATATCTTTTCTTTGTCGCGGAAAGGCACATGACCGATCTCCTTCCATTCGTTCTGGGCAGCCTTTACATGAGCGGTGATTTCTTCAGCGCTGAGAGCCTGATCCTCGGTGTCAAGAGCCTTGAGACGGGCTATTATCTCTTTCTTCGCACGCAGGTTGGCTACTTCGGCATTACGGGTGTCACCCGATATTTTCTTCTTCTGTTCGAAGAAATAGTCACATGCTGTCTGGAATCGCTTCCACAACTGATCGCTCTGGCGGTGACTAAGCGCTCCGCTTTCCTTCCAGCGACGTTGCAGATCAATCATTTTATCGGTCGTTGCTTTCCAGTCGGTACTGTCCTTCAATGCTTCCGCTTCCTCGATCAGAGCCACTTTCGCAGCTATTTTCGCAGCACGGGCTTCCTTGGTGGCACGGAAGAATTCAGCCTTTGCAGTGAAGAATTTATCACATGTCTCACGGAAACGGGCGAACAGAGCGTTATTCACCTTTTTAGATGCATAACCAAGTTTTTTCCACTCTTCCTGAGCTTCGAGAATAACCTTTGTCATCTCGTCCCATGCCGTAAAAGTCGACAGTCCGGCGAAGTCAAGAGCCTCGATCTTCTCGCAGAGTGCGGTCTTGGCTTCCTCGTTTTCCTGTTCGGCAGCTTTACGGGCTTCAAAATATGCCTGGTAGCGCTTGTTTATAATGGCAGACGAATCCTTGAATTCGTTCCATATCTCCTCGCGCTGTTCCTTTGGCACGGGACCGATTTCGCGCCACTTCATGTGCAGATCCTGCAAACGGCGGAAAGCGGTTATCACATCCGTCTCTTCGGTCAGTTTCTTCGCTTCATCTACAAGGAGTTGCTTTTCGCCGAGATTTTTCTTCAGATCATAGTCATAAAGCTCCTTGTTTATTTTGGAATGGTCATAGAACCGCTCAACTACATCCTGATATTCCTTCCATATCGAGGTCTCCGACTGTGGAGGCACATCTCCGATCGAACGGAACTCAATCTGCAGTTCCTTGGCACGCGGATGATGGCGGTTGATATTGTCGGTATCGGTGCAAAGCTCGGCTATCTGACGGATAATTTCCTGCTTCCGTTCCAGATTTGCCTGACGCTGCGCTTCCTGCTCTTCGCGAAGGCGCGCCTTGCGTTCCTTTATTGTTGCGAGAAGTTGCTTCATGCGCTCCTCATCCTCGTCAACCGGCGGGACAAATGTTTCAGGATCATTACCTGCCTCAACAAATTCGGCTTTAAATGCGCGCAATTCCTCGTTATGCAGTCCATAGAATTGCTGCTTGCATCTGGCGATTTCCTCGGTTGAGACTTCTGCAGGATCAAGCTGCGACAGCTCTTCAAGCCGTTCAATGACCTCAGCTTTCGTCACCGCTGGAGCGACTGTTGTTGTTTCAGATACTTCATCGCATACGACGGTAGACTGCTCCGCGGTCTCCGCCTGATTCAAGGCGGGTTCGACTTCCGCCATTACTTTGGCTTCCGAACCTTCTGACAATTCCATAGTTTGATTGTTTGTTTTTGATAATTATTGTCGTCTGCGCTTTATTTGAAAGAGCGGACAACAGATGATAAGTTTACAAATGTCAAATTTAGAGATTTTTTTTGACAAACCAAGCGTTTTTTTCGATTTTTCATTTTTTACACCCAAAATAAGTGCTATTTCTGAAAAATTTTCCGAACAATTAAGGCACTTCTTTTTGTTTTAGTAACATAAAAACCCAAATTGATATTATTATGAAGTACAAAATCATCGACATCGAGGGTATTGGTGAGGCTTACGCAGAACGTCTCATCAATATCGGTATCAACACCACTGACGATCTGCTTAAGGCAGGTCTTACTGAAGCCGGACGTGACATTATCGCTGAAAAATCCGGTATCCCCTCAAAACTCATTTATCGCTGGACCAATCAGGCTGATCTGTTCCGCATCAAAGGCATCGGTCCGCAGTTCGCCGAACTTCTGAATGCCGCCGGTGTTGAGAGCGTAGGGCAGCTTGCAGCGCAGAAAGCTGATGTTCTTGAGGCTAAACTCAAGGAGGTTGACGAGAAACAGCATCTTACCCGTCGGGTACCTGCCGTGAAAGAACTTGAAACGATGATTTCGCTTGCAGCTGCAATCGAACCTGTACTTTCCTATTGATTACATACATATTGATAATATTCCGGGCACCTCTTTACAGGGGTGCCCGTTTTTTTCAATCCTTCTCTTCAGGATTCAATATATCGTCCGGCGACTCATCCTCATTCTCCGGATCAATTGTATCCGGTTCGTCCGTTATCACTGCCTCATCGGCATCAGGCTTGTTGTCTTCGTCCGGTTCGTAAGGAATCTCCTCAGTGGGGACAGCATTTATTTCTTCCGAAGCGTCAGGCACATCCGGTTCTACCGGTTTGATTTCTTCTATTTTCCTCTTCCGTTTCGATTTTTCACTCACTTTTACCGAATTCATCACTTCCATCATCTCCGGGGTCACATTAAATACATCCTCCGGCGAAACCGGACGCAGCGAACTGTAATCGCGGAATTTCGCCAGGGCATACGAGCCACGTTTGGCAAGATAAAGCGGAGTCACATCATAAGTGGTCTCGGTCCAGAAATTTATTTTTTTAGGTCTCTGACCATCAAAATAGGCATCCATGAAACTCGACTCCAGATATATGAATTTGTTATAGGTCGAGTCGTTCTCCATCGGGAACAGAATCATCTGCACATTTCCCTGAACATACAGCCTCTCGACAGTCGAATCATTGAACCATACGGTCATGTCGGTGCCTGCCAGCTGATTGTAGCAGTCCTCCCCTATGTGTTCGCTCATCATACCGCTTTCCGGCAATCGCGCCCAGTCGGGAACGGAGTCATTTATGTGAACATAAATCACGTCGCCGAACACCTGCCGTTCGCCGGTCCACAACACCGGATGACGGAACATACGCATAAGCGAATCAGCCTCGGTCACGCTTATCGAATCGCAAATGCCCGACATATCCGAGCGGAACATCCTCACACCGTGAAACACATTGGTAACACGCATCGAATCCGGCAACTCCACATAAGCATTTATTGTATCTCCGTGAATATATAGGGTATCACCTCGCGAATACTCTTTGGCAAGAGCGCGGCCGGTGACAAATGCACTGTCACGGTTATCGTTATAATATCCGTAATTGCCGTGGAGCGACGCCTGACGTGCCGAATCAACCAGGCATATATTCCCGAACGCCTCACCGATGGCAGTCTCCTTGTCATAGAACAGGGTGTCGCCCGTGAGCGAATTTCCTCTCGGGGTAGTCACCGTCGAGCGTCTGTAAAGGTTCGCCTCACCCGAAACCGTATTGTACACACCCGATGACGAAAAAATCTGCCCGTCGGCTGTCGTAATCACCGACGGAGCCATGATTCGCGCCACATGTGTGTCCGTATTGTAAGTAAGCGAATCGGTCACAAGGGTCATCGTGTCACGGTTTCCGAGTGATTTCAGTTCTACACTATGATAAAAGAAAGCGTCTTTCGTATCAGGATAGTACTCGCCTTCAATCGACTCCAGACGGTTCTCCTTATCAGTCAGTTCACCCCAGTTGTTGTAATAACCCACATTCGATGCCAGGTCATAGTAGAATATATAGGTTTTGAGTGTGACATCACGGTTGATCAGCCGTACAAATTTTCCCGGATCGGCATATAAAGTAGCCATTTCCTCCGGACCGTCATAGTAAAGCTCGTCACCATACACAAACAGGGTGTCGCCCTGTTCCATCCTCACATTTGAAAAAGCATTGAATGAGTTGGTTTCGTCATAGAAGTGTGCGCTGTCGCAATACATGGTCATTCCCCCCTTGCGCATACGCACATTGCCGACGAGCACCTGATACTCCCCGGCTTCATCATGCGTCAAAAAATTTCTTATCAGCCGGTCGGCATGTTCCAGATACACTTTATCTTTCGCATCCTGTCCGTCAACCGGCTCCGACTGGTTCCGGGCATTCACCGCCCATACAGGGAGTGATACTGCAATAACGGCTGCCGATGCAGCCGTCAGCCTTGACCACCTGGACTTATTATTCATTTACCGCGCTGTCTTTCTCTTTAATCCAGCCTTTGTGAGTGAAATCGCACCCGCGCCATCCCTGCTCGATTCTGACATATGTCTCACCGATTTTCTTTTCAAGCCATTCCGACAGAATCCTTTCGCGTTCGGCATTCTCATACATGTCCTTGATCAGCTGGAAATCATCCGACATGTTCGCCCGGTGACCTTCGATACGGTTGGTCAGTTTCACCAATGCAACTACCTCGCGGTTGAGCTTGGGGTCGGTCATGATGAACGGTGCCGATATTTCGCCCGGCTGCAGGTCATTCACTACCTTAGCCACTTCCTGCGGCAGATGCGACATTTCGAACATTGTGGTGGCATTTTCCGAGTTTATCATTCTGCCGCCGTTGGCACGTGTGTCTTTATCCTGCGATACATACGGCACGGCATCCTCGAATGTGTATTTGTGATCGTTCACTATATCCGAGCGGAGCGAGTCGAGTCGAGTCACGGCATCAGCCAGATCGGCATCGCTTACACGCGGACGCAGCAGAATATGACGTGTGTTTATTCGGTCACCGCGTTTTTCTATCAGCTGGATTATATGGAAACCATACTGGCTCTCGACTATTTTCGACACCTTTTTCGGGTCATTGAGGTTGAAAGCCACGGCAGCATATTCCGGATCGAGGTGAGCTCTGCCCATAAATCCGATTTCACCGCCTCGCACCGCACTTCCCGTGTCTTCCGAATAAAGAATTGCAAGAGTCGAGAAATCACTTTCGCCGTTGTTCACCCGGTCCGTATAGTCGCGCAGACGTGCCTTGACATCCTCTATTTCCTCACGCGGAATCGAAGGATTGATGGTGATTATCTGGGTCTCCACCTGCAGCGGTACAAAGGGTATGCTGTCCTCGGGCAGTGAAGTGAAATAACGGCGTACGTCGGCGGGAGTGGCTTTTACATCCTTGGTGAGGTTACGCTGAACCATTCTCACACGTTCGCCGTTACGCATGGTTTCAAGCAACTGTGCGCGTATCTCCGGCTGAGCCTTGTGAAAGTACTCCTCCATTTTTTCTTTCGATCCGAGCTGCGATATGAAAAAATTGATACGGCTGTCCACTTCCGCCATCAGCATACTCTCCTGCACCTCCACGGTGTCGATATCAGCCTGATGAAGGAATAGTTTCTCAATCGCTATATTTTCGGGAATCACGCAGTAAGGGTCACCTTTCAGTGTCACACGCTCATACAGGGCATTACGGTAAGCTTCTTCGATTTCCGATTTCCATATGGGCTGATCACCTACTACCCAGGCTACTTCTTCCGCGATATTGTTCTGAGCCGATACAGTCATGACACCGCCGCTAAATATCGCAAGCAAAGAAAGAAATATTGATTTTTGTTTCACTTCTGTCTAAGTTGATTTGATTTCAAAAAAATTGCCCAAATTTACAAAAATTCGGGCAGTCTTTCATTATTCGCATCCGGAAAAAAGCTTTCCGTAGGCAGTTATTTTATTTTTTTAAGCACCTTTTTATTTATTTTCACCGGGTAGCGGGCATGAAGTTCCTCTATCCAATCATGTTCAAGCTGTTGCTGATAGTCAGTCGAAACCAGTCCCCTTACATCGCCAGCTTCCTCGGGAGCGTTGATGATTCTGCCTTCAAAAGCGAAGAAATCGTTAAGCCGTCTTCCTTTCTGAGGCGCGGGACGTTCACCGCCGAATGCCACGAAGTCGACTATCGGATTGTCGCCCTGTGCGGTTACAACACGTTCGGCACGGGCATTCTTCCCGAATTCGCGCTTCAGGGCGGCATTCAGCGAATCGACCGATGCAAAACTCTTGCCGGCAAGGAAGCTCTTTGCAAGTGCTGCGACCGAGTCACCCGCTGTCATTACGATATAACCTTTGTAATGGGGTTTCTGCCACACGTAATTATCGCGGTTTGACTCGAAATAACGGCGCACGCCGATGGTGTCGCTTGATGCGCGTTCCCACACCTTACGGTTGCTGATCTCGAACAGAAGCATACCGTCGCGGTATTCGCCTGTAAGGTTGCGGTACTCGGTGTTGGTTGCGGCAAGATTTTCGCGTGCCTGTGCCATGACAGCTCTGTCGGTGGCTGCTTTAAATGCCGCGTCATATACCGCCTGAGCATTTTCGGGAGCGATATTGTCCGGCGGAAGAATGTCGATTACTTCCGACACCGTCACCTGTCGGTTACCTACAGTAGCCGCCGGATGAGTGAAACCTTTCAGCACGGTGCGAACCGAATCATTGATACCGGATGCGGTGATTATCTCCGACACGGCTGCTGCTGTAGCGGCGTCGGGAGTTGTCGGGAACTGTGATGCGTAACGGGCTACGCGGTTGTCGGCAATCCATTTCTGACGGATGTCACGTTGCATCAGCTTTTTGATATCATCGCTTTTTGCCTCGAAGGATGCCGGTGCCCGATGATCGAGACGCTCTACGATATGCCATCCGAAAGGACTCTCGAACGGCTCGGAAATTTCACCGTCCGATAATGCGAATGCCACTTCCTCGAACTGAGGTACCATGCGGCCGGTCGAGAACCAGGGCAGATCACCGCCGTTACGCGCCGAGCCCGGATCCTCACTTTCCTTACCGGCTGTTTCGGCAAAGTCAGCGCCGGCTTTCAGGGCGGCATACACCGAATCTATCGATTGTTTCTTAAGGGCGGCTTCTTCAGGCGAAAGTCCGCGGGTGAGTTTAAGTATGTGACGCACGTGTACTTCACCGGGATTGTCGCGGCGACCTCCCGCCTTGATTATATGGTGACCGAACCGGGTGTCGAACACCGGCGAAATATCCCCTTCCGCCGTATTGTAAGCCACATCCTCGAATTCATACGGAAACTGTCCCATGGAAATCCATCCCATATGTCCGCCGTTGGTCCGGGCAGACTGGTCGGATGAATATTGCCGGGCAAGTTCCGCGAAATCGGCTCCGTTTACAATCAGCGTGCGCAGACTGTCAAGCAAAGCTATCTGAGGCGCGGCGTTCCCCGCCTTGTCGGTCAGCGGAACCATTATATGGCTTACGTCTACCGATTTCAGATAATGGTCATATGCCACCCGCACCAGACTGTCCTCAAACTGCGTGTTGATCATATACGGATTGGCGAGTTCTTCGCAATAACCGGTATACTCTTTGATGAAGGCGGCTGTCGTATCTATCCCGGCTGCTTCTGCGTCGGCGACTTTCAGCTTGTATGTCACGAACATATCCAGATATTCATCCAGAGTCTGCGGCTGAAGCTGCTGCGTATTGTTTTTATTATACAGATACTCGAATTCACTTAACGGCACGTTCTTACCGTTGACGGTCATCAGCACCGGATCTTTCGGAGTCTTCCCGCCGGCTGCAAGCGTGCCGGCAGTCAATATGGCAAGGGCACCCAAAGCCCCTGATTTCAATGATTTGTTCATAATTAAACACAAAAAACACAGACATATAACGTAATCCGTCCCCGGATTATTATATGTCTGTGAGAGTAAAACGTTTAACGGGTGCTCTGGCTGTAATTCGGAGCCTCGCTCGTAATCGCTACATCATGCGGATGACTTTCGGCTACACCGGCATTGGTAATGCGGGTGAATTTGGCATGATGAAGAGCCTCGATATCTTTGGCACCGCAATAGCCCATGCCTGCACGCAGACCGCCTAACATCTGATATGTGACTTCGTACAGCGAGCCTTTGAACGGAACGCGGGCGGCGATTCCTTCCGGCACAAGCTTCTTGACATCGTTTTCGTTTGCCTGGAAATAGCGGTCTTTCGAGCCTTTCTCCATCGCTTCCAGCGAACCCATTCCGCGATACGCCTTATACTTACGTCCGTTGAATATGATAGTGTCACCGGGCGACTCCTCCACACCGGCAAGCATACCGCCGAGCATCACGCTGTAAGCGCCTGCGGCAAGTGCCTTGACTATATCGCCGGAATAACGTATGCCGCCGTCAGCTATCAGAGGTATTCCCGTACCTTCCAGTGCCTTTGCCACATCATATACTGCGGTCAGCTGCGGAACACCCACACCTGCTATGACGCGGGTAGTACAGATTGAGCCCGGACCGATACCAACCTTCACACCGTCGGCACCGTTGTCAACCAGATAACGTGCAGCCTCTCCGGTAGCGATATTGCCTACCACCACATCAATCTGAGGATATTTTTCCTTAACGGCACGAAGCACGCTCACCACTCCCCGGCTATGACCGTGGGCGGTGTCTATAACTATGGCATCGACTCCCGCTTCCACGAGGGCATCCACGCGATCCATGCTGTCGTTGGTCACGCCTACGCCGGCTGCCACGCGCAGTCTGCCGAGCGCATCCTTGCACGCATTAGGTTTATCTTTGGCTTTGGTAATATCTTTATAGGTAACAAGACCGATCAGGCGACCTTCGCTGTCGACCACCGGAAGTTTTTCTATTTTGTGCTGCTGAAGTATTCTGGCTGCTTCCTCCAGGTTTGTCGACTGACGGGTAGTCACCAGATTCTTGCTTGTCATCACCTCGTTGATCAGACGGTTGGGGTCAGCTTCGAAACGAAGATCGCGGTTGGTTACGATTCCCACAAGTTTGCGGTCGTCATCCACC
>CAZKSF010000072.1:6606-12715 GCA_964555405.1 uncultured Bacteroides sp. | reverse complement strand
TATTCTGACACGAAAAATATATATTTATTTGAATAAAATAACTGGTTCAAATAATTTGTGTCCAAAAATTTGGAACATTTCAAAATATAGTCTATTTTTGTAGCCGAAAGGTGACATAAGTGTTGTGAAATTCGCAACACTAAGGATGAATAACATCCCTGTATACACTTAACAACATGTTAACCGAAGAGTCGTGTCGTGAGACATGGCTCTTTTTAACTGTATGTCATACCTTTAAGGTAACATTAAATTTAGGTAATATTTCAATCGGATGATAAGACAGTTTCGCTTTTCGCAGACCTTCGTCACCGACATCCTCTTCGCGGTTGGCGTATTTCAACGATTCACCATATCGTTTGGACATCATGTCGGCGTAAAGATGACAGATAGTTTCACCTGAGCCGTTTACAAGATGATTCATTTTTTCAATATGAACATAGAGTGTATCGCCGAGTACTTCCCCCATGGTGAAAGCAACTACTCCGTCTTCAGGGGTTGAAAGAACGGCTCCCTCGAATCCGAATAATTCGGGTCGGCGGAGTACCTCAAGCACCTGCAGTCGTTCGAAATCGGCTGAAACACCCTTATCGGCATCAAGAGTCTGGGAGGCAAAAAAATCTCGAACAGCATCAATGTTATCTGATGATAGGGGCTCAAATTTGAAATCAGGATTTTCGGCTAAAAAACGGTTGACATGATTGCGCTTCTTGCTCATTTTTTTCCCTGAAAGAGTGGCAAGTGACTGAATATCGTAAAGATAATCCGACCAGTCATCAAGCGGTTCTATGTCAATGACTTCGGCATATTGTTGAATACGTTCGAGTTCTGAACCGGGCACAGCTGACAATACGCACGGAATACTATGCTCACGACAATATTGACGTAGTATCGCAAGTGAATTTTTTAAAGGAAGAGCGCCCACCGGAAGTGAAAACGCATTGGTGGAAAGATCTTTTTCGTTAAGACCTCGGATGAATAGGGTACCATGATGAACCGACATTTCATAACGAAAATAATCGATCCACATGAATAGTCCTCCGATCGTAAAATCGCATGTGCGTGACAAAGGTGTATATGCGCTCAGAATGCGTCTGACCGTGTCAGTGTCGGACAAAGACATCGGTGAGAATCGGAGTGTATCGACGGATTTTACCACCGCCTTACATTCGCCGACTAAACTCAAACCGGTAGCTGGGATGGCAGAATCAAGTGTCATAGTGCAGAGTGTAAAATTTTATTATGTATTTACACTCTAACACTATAACCATTATTACTGTTCGCTTGGGGAGTGTTTGAAATATAGATCAAGTACGTCACGTGCGGCGGTGAACGAGCTTTGTTGATTGTTAAGAACTCGTATTTCCTTTTCAGCGAGAGCTTTTATTACATCAGGATCATCATAAAAATGTTTCCGGAGCTGTTCGTTGATAGTTTCATACATCCAGTATCGTCCTTGTTGGCTCCGTTTGCGCTCGAAGTATCCGTTTGCAGTCACGAATTCAAAAAAACGGTCAATCATATCCCAGACTTCCGGAATACCGATTTCGAAGTACCCCGAGTAGCAGAGTACTTCAGGTGACCAGCCTGAAGCTGTAGGTGGAAAAAGATGCAAGGCACTTCGGAATTGAGCTTGAGCGAGCCGCGCACGGTCCACATTATCTCCATCGGCTTTGTTAATAACAATACCGTCAGCCATCTCCATGATACCCCTCTTGATGCCCTGGAGTTCATCGCCTGTACCTGCAACCTGAATCAGCAGAAAGAAATCAACCATTGAATGTACTGCCGTCTCACTTTGCCCGACACCTACAGTCTCTACAAATATATTGTTATATCCTGCAGCTTCGCAGAGTACAATAGTTTCCCGTGTCTTTCGGGCGACTCCCCCAAGTGAACCTGCCGAAGGGCTGGGTCGGATAAACGCATTCGGATGAATCGATAGTTTTTCCATGCGTGTCTTGTCACCGAGGATACTGCCTTTAGTACGTTCGCTTGAAGGATCAATAGCGAGTACCGCCAGTTTACCATTATTGCGTAGAACATGAAGTCCGAACACATCAATCGAAGTACTTTTTCCCGCTCCCGGAACGCCGGTTATACCGATACGACGGGAGTTTCCTGAAAATGGCAGACATTTTTCAATCACTTCCTGCGCAAGTGTCTGATGATCGGATGAAAGACTTTCAACAAGAGTAACCGCACGGCTGAGCATAGTGACATCGCCGGCAAGGATACGCTCAACCATCTCTCCGGCAGTGGGGAGTGGATTACGTTTCCGCCGCCGCAGGTATGGATTGACAATAGGTGGTTGCTCCACGCCTGAATTTACGGTGAGTCCCTTATAATTTGTATCGTTTTCTGGATGTTGCATGAATGATTGATTTGATTTATAAAATAATGTCAGTCTGTGATTTCTCCTACCACACGTAATACGGTATTTGGTTTATCCGGATCATTGGATATTATCGTAATACGGGCATTAATCATATCGGGTGTAGGTGATAACGCAGGATCAATCACGACATCAAAGTATATTTTTTTGCCATGTGAAACTCTGACAGGCACTTTACCTATTATTGAAACAGCGGGATCGGGCGAATACACACGGCGCACCATCATAGTTGAACGTCCCGTATTAGTGACTTCGATTCTGCGAGGTACCGAACCATCGGTTTTGGATATACGTCCGAGATCAATCAGAGAAGGCTCAACGCTTATATGCGCCGCCGATTCGCGCTGACTTTCGCTAAGCGACCGGAAGTCTTCTTTGATTGTAGTCACTGTAGTGAGCTGTATTGTTGTGTCGCTTTGAATGTCAGGGCGTATGGTAATGGTATCGGTTACGATACCCCATGTGGGGCATCTGCCGGAAAGATAGCTTACGGAGATAACGAATTGTTCACCGGCAGGAATGACATCAGGTTTGATTACCACATCCATGTATTCCGGTTTGTTAACCACCTTAGGACGTATTACCTCGTTTCCTGAATTATAAGCTTTGAAATAAGCGCCTGCCGCCCCCCCCTTATACACTTCACCGAGCATAGCAGTGGAGGCATGAATCTTGAATAAGCCGGCATCAACCGGGTAACGGCTTTGAAGAGTGTTGGATGCGGCGATTACCGTCCCCGAGATGGTGAGATTCTGTTTTTCCTCCTCAGCGTTACTGTGAATCATTACTTTCTTGGAAAAACGTCCCGGTCGTCCCACTGCATTATAAGTCACGCGTATTTCAATAGAATCGCCGGGCGCATATTCGCGTCCGGCATAACGGTCGGTAGTTGTACATCCGCAGTTGGGACGTACGTCATATATAACAAGAGTTTCATCACCCTCATTGATTCCCCGGAACACACATGACACGGTGTTCATATCTTCATTAAAAGCACCGAAATCATGACGCATTGAGTCCCATTTTATAACCGGTGCGGAGAAACACCCAAGAGCGGTAAACAGTAGGACAAAAGCAGATAATGCGCGGCAGATAATCATGACTATTGTTTTTTAGGGATGATGACTCCTGAAAAAGTCAATTTGGCAGTATACTTTTTTTTGGTAGTCTCGATACGTGCACGTATTTCGCGGTTGAATTCACCTTTTCGTCCCGTGGGACTGAAAGTGACCGTTACTTCTCCGGTCTCTCCGGGTGCGATGGGCTTACGTGTCCATTTGGGTGTTGTACATCCGCAGCCCCCGTTAGTGACGGTAGTTATGACTAAAGGTTGTGAACCGGTATTAGTAATGGTAAATGTATGGCTTACAGGACGGTTGTCAGTAATAGTACCGAAATCATGTGAAAGTGTGTCGAACGTGTACACATCCGAGTCTTTTGACGCTGCCATTATGATGGTTGAAATCAGTAGAAATAAAATAGAGAATGTTTGTCTCATACCGTGGAATTAAGAGTCTTATTTAGCAAAATTACAAAATGTCCTGCGCAACTGAAACAATTGATTCAGTTTTTAAATCTTTTTGGGATTGGGAAGCGGAGCTTGAGCATGCAGGTGATAAAAATGCAATGATAGTAGCTATAAGCAGCGACAGGACGGCACGAATGGCACATATTTTTTTTGATTCCATAACTTCGGACATTAAAACGTTAATATATGAAAATAAGACACCGTAGGGTGTCTTATTGTTCTGGATGCCCGAAGAAAAATCGGGAGGGATATGTTTTTTCTATACTCGATTTTTACTTACTGTAATCAATATAAGCGTTTATGACAGTTCCGTTACCTTCATAAGTGAGTGATTTGGCCATAGCAGGAATAAGAACGGTTTGTCCTCGCTTGAGATGGATGGTATTACCGCGATCATCGGTAAGCTTAAAATCACCGTCGATGCAGGTAGTGGTGAAGAATGAATCGAGATCAGTAAAGTACAGTTTTTTTAATTCCTCGATATGAATTCGTGCTACGCTGAAGTGGTCACATACGACAAGCAGAGTGATATTGTCGGTCAGTTTTTCCGGCTTCGTACGATAGTCGGGATACACAGTGTAATCAATAGCATCTTTAGCCTGTTCCACATGCAGTTCCCGCGGATTTCCGTTTGCATCCACACGTCCGAAGTCGTAGATGCGATAGGTGACGTCACTGGTTTCCTGAACTTCAACAAGCATATTTCCCGCGCCAATACTATGCACACGTCCGGCAGGAAGAAAGAAGGTATCACCCGGATGTGACTCATGGTGAGCGACTACATCCATAAGAGAATTGTCGGCAACACGTGCGGCATATTCCTCGGGGGTGATTGACTCAGTGAGACCGGCACAGATCACCGCACCGGGATCAGTGTCGATGATATGCCACATTTCAGTCTTGCCAAGTGAATTATGGCGGACACGTGCCAGTTCGTCATCGGGATGTACCTGTAACGAAAGGTCACCGGCTGCATCGATAATCTTTATTAACAGGGGGAAAATATCACCGTAGCGCTGATATACATGCTCTCCTACGAGGTCACCTTTATAGAGCCGTACAAGCTCTCCGAGTGTTTTTCCGCGGTCGGGTCCCTCGGCAACTACCGATTCATGTCCCGGAACCCCGGATACTTCCCAGCTTTCACCTATATTCTTCTGGTCGGTTGTGATACCTTTAAACGGTGCGATTTTGTTACCGCCCCAGATTACGCTTTTCAGGATGGGCTCGAAGCTCATCGGATGGATGTTGGTCTGATTAGCCATTTCGTATGATAAATAGTATATATGCGTGACGAAACGGAATATTTCCGTATCACCGGCAAAATTACACAAAATGGCGGAATTATCACAAATATGTTACAAACTTTTTAAGCCGGCATGGCAATATTCAGTTATCTCCTATTTTTAAAGTTTTTCCATGGATCCGTAGAGCTGCCCGACATCATTCCATCCTTCGTCAGGTAGAGGGTTGCTTTCTCGTAAGTTTCTTCGGAGAAAATATTAGGATTTCCTTCAATTGGTTTGTCGGCGAGATAATAGATTGCTTTCAGTGAGGTGCAACCCGAGAATGCCTCTTCACTGATAAAAGTAATACTTTTCGGAATATTGATTGAGGTCAGACTGCTACAATTTCCAAAAACTTCAAATCCTATTAAGGAAATACTATCCGGAAGATTGATCGTTGCCAGACTGCTGCAACCGTAGAAGACCCATCCGCCGATTGTGGTAACTCCTTCCGGAATATTGATTGAAGTCAGCCTGCTGCAATACGAGAAGGCCTGTGACTCTATGGAAGTGATACTTGCGGGAAGAGAAATTGTGGTGAGATTACTGCAACTGTTAAAAAGATCCCATGATATTGTAGAGACGCCTTCGGGAATTGTGATAGAGGACAGGCTTTTGCAATTATAGAAGGCACCATTTCCGATGGAAGTGACCCCTTCCGGGATGGTGATTGAAATCAGATCACTGCAATCCCTCAATGCATTTTCCCCGATTGAAGTGACTTTATAGAGAGCATTCCCATCAGAAACTTTGGGGGGAATCTCGAGGTCACCTGCCGAAGATTTTGGGCATGACACTAACATGACAGTTTTCGTATCCTCGTCGATAACGGTGTAGGACAGACTATGACCCTTATAGTCATATGCGAAGTCGCGGGAAAAGGTTGGAAGTGACGTCAGCACT
>CAZKSF010000072.1:4705-6506 GCA_964555405.1 uncultured Bacteroides sp. | reverse complement strand
AAATAATAATTTTTTCATGCTATGATTAGGTTTGAACTGTAGGATTATCTGATGATTTTCAAATTAGGTTTGAGAAGGAGATTCTACAGTATGGGCAAAATTACACAAAATGGCGGAATTGCCACTAATATGGCAAGCTTTAATATTCCGGTATATGGTTATAAATACCGAAAAAAGGAAATTAAAGTGAAGATTTGAAAAAAACGTTTTGAAAATTGGGATTATATCCCTAACTTTGCAAAGTTTTTTGAATCAATATCAACTGTGGGAAAGTTTACAGAATATAAATTGCCTCTCAAAAGTATGTCTCCCGGTTTACATGAAGTGGAGTACAAACTTGGCAAGCAGTTCTTCTCCAATATGGAGAGTCAGGATGTCCACGATGCGGATTTGACAGCTAAAGTCACTGTCAATCACAAGGATGATATATATTACCTGACGATTGCCATAAGTGGAGAAGTTACACTTATCTGTGACCGTTGCCTTGATACGATGCCTTATCCTATTGATGCGACCTATAGTATAGCAGTGAAATACGGACCCGATTATAATGATGATTCGGACGATTTGCTTGAGATTCCCGAGAGTGACAACACGCTTAATGTAGCGTATATGATATACGATACGGTGGAACTGCAGATACCGATGAAGCATGTTCACCCGCTTGGTAAATGTAATCGCGCGATGAGTGCAATATTACGCAAACACCGCGCACATCGTTCCGATGATGAAGATACGGAACTGGAGGATCAGTTAATGGACGAGATGGAATCCGACCAGAGTCTGCAGGCAGGCGACGACAATGGTTCTTCAACAGATCCCCGCTGGGATAAACTCAAAGATTTTTCAGAGAACTAAAAAATAACATATACATAATAAACAACAATGGCACATCCTAAACGCAAACAATCAAAGACCCGTACTGCCAAGCGTCGTACTCATGACAAGGCAGTGGCTCCTACTCTGGCACTTTGCCCCAACTGCGGTTCGTGGCATATTTACCACACCGTATGCGGTGAATGTGGTTATTACCGCGGCAAGATCGCAATTGAGAAGGAAGCTGCTCTCTGATAGAATTGTCGGATCGGTGAACATGTCGGAATCTTCCCGTCGTTTACCGGACTTTTCAGTGAGGGCGCTATGCAGCCATCAAATAATCTCCTGAACCGCCAGTCCGCTTTGGGAGATATTTTTTTCTATCAACAAATCAATAAGAAGACGATATGCTTTATCCCCGAATTGCCGGAATCGCTTCCTACGTACCTGATGATATACTCGACAATGAGATGTTGTCGAAGATGGTCGACACAAACGACGAGTGGATCACTACCCGAGTAGGTATTAAAGAACGTCGCATCCTCAAATGTGAAGGTGCAAGTTCGTCCTATATGGGTATAAAGGCAGTCAACCGCCTGCTCGAGTCGAGTGCGACTGCCGCCGAAGATGTAGATCTTCTGATATGTGCCACTTCCAATCCGGATTATCGTTTCCCTTCGACCGGTTCAATTATCGCCCACGGTAGCGGTCTTACCAATGCCTATGCTTATGATATCCAGGCTGCATGCGCCGGATTTCTTGTAGCGCTCCAGGACGCAGCTGCATATGTGCGTGCCGGTATGTATAAGAAAGTGATAGTTGTTGCCGCTGAAATGATGTCATCGATGGTCAACTATGAGGATCGTCAGACATGTCCGCTCTTCGGTGACGGTGCTGCAGCAGTTATTGTTGAGCCTACCGAACAGCGTGTGGGTGTGATTGATGCCGTATTCCATGTAAATGGTGAAGGCTGCAGCCATCTTAT
>CAZKSF010000072.1:0-4605 GCA_964555405.1 uncultured Bacteroides sp. | reverse complement strand
GCGCATGAAAAAGTGCTTGTTAACATCGAGCATTATGGTAATACTTCAGCTGCAAGTATTCCTCTCTGCCTTGATGAGTGTAAAGATCGACTTAAGAAAGGTGACAAGATCATTCTGACAGCCTTCGGAGCCGGATTTACATGGGGTGCCATGTATCTGATATGGGATCTTTAATCAGCTTATAGTTAGACATCTATAAAATATTTTTCGGAAATAGCATCTTTTCAGGTGCTATTTTTGTTTTATAGGAAAAGCTTAACAGAATATGGAAACAAAACATAAAGCAGGATTTGTCAATATCGTAGGCAATCCGAATGTCGGTAAGTCGACACTGATGAATGATCTCGTAGGCGAGAGGATTAGTATCATAACTTCTAAGGCTCAGACAACCCGTCACCGCATTATGGGCATTGTCAATACGGATGAGTACCAGATAGTATTCTCTGATACTCCCGGTGTGCTTCAGCCGAAATACAAGTTGCAGGAAAGCATGCTGAGTTTCTCGGAAGGCGCTCTGACCGATGCCGATATACTGTTGTATGTTACCGACGTCGTCGAGGATCCGACCAAGAACTCTGAATTCCTTGCTAAAGTGGCAAAGGAAACTATTCCGGTGCTTCTGGTGATCAATAAAATCGATTTGGTAAAGGATCAGCAAGAACTTGAGTCGATAGTCGAGCGTTGGAAACAACTGCTTCCCAATGCCGAAGTATTCCCTACTTCAGCGAAAGAACATTTCAATGTGTCTAACCTGATGAGCCGCATAGTTGAACTATTGCCGGAGTCGGCGCCTTATTTCGGTAAGGATGCGCTTACGGATAAACCGGCCCGGTTCTTTGTGACTGAAATAATCCGCGAAAAAATTCTGCTCAATTATGACAAGGAAGTGCCATATTCGACAGAAGTCATTGTTGAGAAATTTGATGAAAAAGAGGGTGCTATACACATTATGGCTGTAATTTATGTAGAGCGTGACAGTCAGAAGGGTATATTGATCGGAAAGGGCGGATCTATGCTTAAGAAAGTCGGCACTCAAGCTCGTCAGGATATTGAAAAATTCTTCGGCAAGAAAGTATTCCTCGAATTGTTTGTGAAGGTTGAGGATAATTGGCGAAACAGAGAAAACAAATTGCGGTCGTTCGGTTATATCGAATAATCCCCGTTTGTGCATTTAACTTTTATTTGTTAATTTTGTGCCATGGGACAATTAGTTGCAATCGTGGGCAGACCGAATGTCGGAAAGTCCACTCTGTTCAATCGTCTGACGCAGACCCGTACAGCTATTGTTGATGATACTGCGGGTACTACCCGTGACCGGCAGTATGGTAAGGTAGACTGGAACGGTAAGGAGTTCTCAGTGATCGATACCGGCGGTTGGGTGGTCAATTCTGAAGATATTTTCGAAGGAGAGATCAATAAGCAGGTAGAGATCGCCATCGAGCAGGCAGACGAAATTCTGTTTGTAGTTGATGCCATGAACGGTGTTACCGATCTGGATGATCACGTTGCGGAGATCCTCCGAAAATCGAAAAAGCCTGTTATTCTGGTAGCGAATAAAGTAGATTCAAATGACTGGCTGTATAACGTTCCTGAGTTTTACAAGCTCGGATTAGGGGATCCATATCCTGTTTCCGCTGTGAACGGTTATGGTACCGGCGACCTTCTTGATGAAGTTGTTGCCAAACTGCCCGAAAAAGATGAGAAGGAAGCCGAACATCTTGAGAATCTTCCGAAATTTGCGATAGTAGGACGTCCTAATGCCGGTAAGTCATCGCTAATCAATGCTTTTATCGGTGAAGACCGGAATATTGTAACCGATATAGCCGGTACGACACGCGACAGCGTGTATACCCGATACAACAAATTCGGATTTGATTTCTATCTGGTCGATACGGCTGGTATACGTAAGAAGACTAAGGTTAACGAGGATATTGAATATTATTCAGTAATCCGTTCAGTCCGTGCTATCGAAGCATCTGACGTATGTATTCTGATGATTGATGCCACCCGCGGTATCGAGGCTCAGGATTCTGCGATATTCTCATTGATCCAGCGTAATAAAAAAGGTCTCGTTGTATGTGTTAATAAATGGGATCTTGTACAGGATAAGTCACAGGAAGCTATCAAACATTTTGAGGCTGCCATACGCGACCGGTTCGCTCCGTTCACGGATTTTCCCATTCTATTTACATCGGCGCTTACCAAACAGCGTATTTATAAAGTACTCGAAACGGCTATTGAGGTTTATCAGAACAGACAGCGCGAGATACCGACACATCAGCTAAATAAAGTGATGCTTGAAGTGATAGCAGCATATCCGCCTCCTGCTAATAAAGGTAAATACGTCAAGATAAAGTATGTCACGATGTTGAAAGGCGCTCAGGTACCGACATTCATATTCTTCTGTAATCTTCCCCAGTGGGTAAAGGAACCTTACCGGCGTTATCTCGAAAACAAGATAAGGGAAAACTGGGATTTTACCGGCACGCCTGTCAATATCTATATGCGAGACAAGTAAGTGCTATGATACAAGCGAATATTAAGGCTGTGAGCAGTAATGCCACAGCTTTTTTATTGATGTGCAGGCGGTAACGTATGCGGCAGATTATCCATACCATGCCAAGATAAAACAGATACCATAATGTGAAAGCGATACCGAATCCTGTCACTCCCCAGCGTGTATAAAAGGCAATATTTAAGATCAGGAATACAACAGTTGAAACAGATTCGGTTATCATAAATAAAACACCGTCAGAGCGTACTATCATCATATATGAGATGCAAAATGCTCCTATGCGTGCAATCAGTCCTACGGTTCCAATGGTGACATACGGAACAATGACCTCGAAATCCGATGAATAGAGAAGGCGTACAATCAATGGAGCGCTTACCGAAAATATCAAAGCCAAAGGAACAGCAATGCGAAGCAGAATCAGAATCTCGTGTCCGACATATACGCCCATCCGGCGGCAATCATGGGCAACGGCTGCGATACGTGGATAATACTCCATACCTATAGCTGTAAACAAAACACCGGCGTAACGTATGAGCAGCGTATTGCCAGCCTGATAGTAACCGGCGGTTTCCTCCCCTCCGTGGGCAGTGAGCCATGACATAAGAAAATATGACGCGCCCCATACCATAAAACCTGAGACAGTCATATATAAACCAAGACGCAGAAACCCTTGTCCAGCCTTAACAGTGTGCCGTAAACTTACGTGAACTTCCTCACCGGAGTATTTGGGCTTGCAAAACAGTGTCGCTATCAGAGTAGTTAAAGCATAGATTGCTATAACCGGGACTATTCCGTTCATCCGCAGATACCAGAGAAGCGGAACCGAAGCAATTAAGGCGACTGCCACACCCCATACCGATGCCTTGGCAATAGCCCGGAGATTTCCGTCGGCTTGCATTATTGCCTGTTGTCCGTTGGTGACCGATCCCATGAGCATAACCGGCGAAAGCGCAGCGAATATCCACCACTTTCCCTGATCACCGAAGGATATATTTGCGAGCCATGGCGAAAGGAGTGCCATAAGCATCATTCCTCCTAATCCGAGCAGTAATGCCCATCTTCGTACGACAACGGCAAGGATACGGCGCGAAGGGGAGGTTGGAGCGATCGCTGCGAGGTCACGAACGGCGGTGGTGCGTAAGTTTAATTGTGTGAGGGCGGCAAACATCTCTATTGCGGTATTGCATAACCCGAACAAGCCTACTCCGGCAGCTCCTATCCAAACTGCCACGAGTTTTGTACGTATTACAGAGCATAGAATCCCTATGGATTGTGTGCCGCTGAACAGAGTAAGGGCTTTATAAACCCGGGCAGTTGTCGAGGCGTTTCCGTTACGGTTCAGTGTACCCATTCCAGGGGATTGCATTTTTGTGAGTTATACCGTATTTCGAAATGCAGCAGTCCTGCGCCGCCCCGTTCGGGGTCGGTCATGACCGGGGCTAATGCCTGACCTGCCGACACTTCTTCTCCATTACGTACAAGAGGTTGATCAAGACCCGAATAAACGGTCAGATAATCGCCATGACGTACCATGACTATGTAGTTGTAACCCTGCACCTGCAGAATGCTTGCTACTTTTCCTGAAAAGACTGCGCGTGCTCTATTCCCTGCCGAAGTCTCGATGTCAATACCGTTATTTTCAGTAATAACATGAGGCATGTCGGGATGTTTCTGTTTTCCGAACCCTCTCACGATACGGTATGAACCGTTAACCGGGAAAAGGAGCTGACCTTTGTTATCTTTGAAACTTCCGGTGAGACGCCGGTCATTATCGCCGACTGCCGCCTGTTGCGGCTTTTCGGTGCCTGTACCCGGTTTGGCTGCAGGCGTTTGCGGCATGGGATTATTCTGCGCACGTGCTTTCTCTCTGGCTTCCCGTTCGGCTTTTTCTTTAGCTTCACGTGCAGCCCTGTTTTTTGCTTCCTGCTCCCGGCGTTCGCGATCAATCCGTGCCTGTTCCTCGGCTATAAGGCGATCGAGCTCGCGGTCGAGTTCGCGTGAACGCTGCTCTTTTTCTTTAAGTACCATCTGCAGCTCGCTGCCGTGTTGACGCAATTTGGTCAGGATTGATTGAGCCTGCTGTTCCTGTC
>CAZKSF010000071.1:0-13035 GCA_964555405.1 uncultured Bacteroides sp. | reverse complement strand
ATTTTCTGTGCGAATACACTGACACTGCTTCCGAGCAGTACTGCGAGCATTAATAATGACTTTTTCATAATTCTGTTTTTTGAGTTGAGTTAGTTTTTTGAATTCTACAAACCTATAACAACACCCCGAAGAATTTAGTTCGGTAGATTTTCAAAAAAATTTCCCGTTTTATGCATTTTTTATCATAAAACGGGATAAACATCTGTTAATCAAAATGAAAAAAATTCAGTATCGGGAAGCTTTTCTATAGAGCATTATCGCAATGACTATATAAATCAGGTTAGGGATCCACATCGCCACAAGCGGAGAAGTGAGTCCGCTCACCGCAAAGGTCGACGTCACGGTGGTGAACAGAATGTAACTGAAACTCAACACCAGTCCTATGCCTATGTTTACACCCATACCCCCCTTGACCTTGCGCGATGACAGCGACATGCCGATTACGGTAAGTATATATGCGGCGGCACACATGGCGAAACGTCGCTGATACTCTATCTCAAATGATTTGATATTCGCTACTCCCCTTTCGCGCTGCCGGCTGATATATTCCGACAACGCCGGAGTAGTCATCATCTCATGATCACTTTTCGATATGAGGAAATCACGCGGCTCGATCGGTATGAGTGTGTCCAGACGCGCTCCTTTGGTTATCATCTCCCGCTCGCCCCGGAAATCGCGTATCATATAGTTGTAGACGCGCCAGTGATCGAGCGTGTCGTATTTGATTGACTGTGCTGTGAGGCGCGATTCCAGTTTCTTATCCTTAAAAGTTTCCAAAGAGAACTGGTAGCCTGTCTTCTGAGTGTTGTCATATCGCGACATATAGGCAATCGTTCCCGGAGAAACCTGTAGCTGTATATTTACTCCATATTCAACCCGCTTGTTCTTTACGTAGGTATTCGTATAGTCGATGCGCTTGACATTGGCGGGAGGTATGATGTAAGCCGACAGAAGATAGGAGGCGATGGCGATGATGGTGGCGCCTATCAGATAAGGACGCATCAACCGCTTGAAACTCATTCCCGCCGACAGCATGGCTATGATTTCGCTGTTGTCGGCAAGTTTGGACGTGAAGAATATTACGGCAATGAACGTGAACAGCGGACTGAACTGATTGGCAAAGTAAGGCAGGAAATTTACAAAGTAGTCAAATATCGTTGCCTTAAGAGGAGCCTTGAGAAACGAGTCGAGCTTTTCATTCACGTCGAACATAATTGTGATGGCGAGAATCAAAATTATCGCAAACACATATGTGCCGAGAAATTTACCTATTATATATCTGTCGAGAATCTTGAGCATATTACTGATGTTCGGCTTTAACGGGCAGAGAGGTCACAGCCGGCGGGTGACACGTTCCACCATCTGCGGTTTCCATTGTGCGAAATCGCCCAGCATTATATGGCGGCGCGCCTCGCCTACAAGCCACAGGTAGAACGCCAGATTATGTATCGACGCTATCTGAAGAGCCAGCAATTCCTGGCTTATGAACAGATGACGTACATATGCGCGTGAGTATGCATGATCGACATAGCTTGTGCCGTTCGGATCGAGTTCGGTAAAGTCGTCAGCCCATTTGCGGTTGCGCATATTCATTATGCCTTCCGAAGTGAAAAGCATTCCGTTGCGACCGTTGCGGGTAGGCATCACACAATCCATCATATCCACTCCGCGATCAATGGCTTCGAGGATATTTGCCGGCGTACCTACACCCATCAGATAACGGGGACGGTCTGCGGGAAGAATGGCGTTCACTACCTCGATCATCTCATACATCTGTTCCACGGGTTCTCCCACCGCCAGACCGCCGATGGCATTTCCGTCGGCGCCGAGTTCGGCTATACGGGTAGCAGCCTCACGGCGCAGGTCGGGATAAACCACACCCTGCACTATGGGGAAATATGCCTGACTGTATCCGTACAACCCTTCTGTTTCCCTATAATGCTTCCATCCGCGCTGAAGCCAGCGCATGGTCAGGTCAAGTGATTTACGGGCATAGGCATGATCGGCGGTTCCGGGAGGACACTCGTCAAGCGCCATCATTATGTCGGCGCCGATCACACGCTGTATGTCCACCACATTCTCAGGCGTGAACAAGTGCGCCGACCCATCGATATGCGACCGGAAATGAGCGCCTTCTTCTGTGAGTTTACGACGGTCGGAAAGCGAAAACACCTGAAATCCTCCGGAATCGGTAAGAATCGGTCGTTCCCAGCCATTGAACTTATGCAGACCACCCGCCTTACGAAGGATGTCGACACCCGGCCGCAGGTACAGGTGATAAGTGTTGCCGAGAATAATCTGGGCTTTGATATCGTCGCGTAATTCACGCTGATGGACACCCTTGACCGAGCCAAGTGTACCCACCGGCATGAATATCGGCGTTTCGATAGTGCCGTGATCCGTAATTATAAGACCTGCACGGGCATCTGTGCCCGGAGCTGTTGCCTGTAACTGGAATTCCATCCGCGCTTTCTGTTGTTTTCTTACTTTCTGCGTGTGAGGGGTGAATACTCGCGCGAATAACGGAGCATCTGCGGGATATAATCCTCGGTATAGCTTACAGTTACATCCACCGGCTCGCCTTTGTCATTGCATACCACGGTATAAACCGGATTAACAAATCCCTTATAGGGCGCTATGTTAAGATGCGCGTAACGGTCGAGAATCTCTTTATGCAGCTGCGGATCCACTTTCACTGCATAAGTCTCCACAAGTTCACGACCGGCTTCATAGTCGCCTTCGCTCTTTATACGCTGTATTTCGGCAAGGAGTTCGGCGAACAGACCGCGCAGTGCCTCATAATCGTTAATGCGCAGATAAGTTTTGCCGTTTTCCTGATACAATTCAATCACATTGCGGTCGGCACCATGTTTCATCGCCCACTCCGATATGAGCTTACGGTTGCGCATATGCGCTTCCTCGACATCCTTACCCGGCTCGATACGCATTAGCTGAGTCATCAGACCGTTGAGTATATACTTGTAGTACTGTGCTTTGTATGCTTCGGGCGAATCAATCAGTCCGAGTTCGATGAGTTTCGGATCGGCAAGATAATAGAGTGCGAACAGGTCGGCGCGTGCTTCCTCCAGAGTCGAACCGTGAGCCTTGAGGGCGTCCGGATCTACGCCCGGCAACAGACGTCCGCTGGCATGTCCGAGACACTCGTGAAGGTCGGTGTGAAGATTGTCGGTGATGAACAGATACTTGTCCATCAGATCGCGCATTGCCTGATCGGGCACAAACTCCTCGTTGAAGCCGTTGCCGTGAGCCGCTTTATCATATGCGTCGGTAATGTTTTCGATTGTCACTGACTTGGAGCCATGTGCGGCGCGTATCCAGTTGGCATTGGGCAAGTTGATACCGATCGGAGTCGAGGGATACGAGTCGCCGGCAAGAATTGCGGCGGTAATGACTTTTGCAGTCACACCCTTCACCTTGTCCTTGCGGAAACGTGGATCAACCGGCGAGTGGCTCTCGAACCACTGTGCGCTGTCGGAAATGATCTCCGTACGGTGGCTTGCCTGAAGATTCTTGAAGTTGACTATCGACTCGTAGTTGCCGGTCATTCCCAATGGATCGTCGTAGCTCTCGATGAATCCGTTTATGAAGTCGACCTGTGGCGTTGTGTCCTCTACCCATAGTATCGAATAATCGTCGAACGCCTTCAGATCGCCGGTCACGAAATATTCTATAAGTTTCTCGATAACGGCTCGCTGCGATTCGGTTTCGGCATACTGTGCCGCCCAACCTAACTGAGACACGATTTTTTCAAGAGCGGGTGAATAGAGACCGCCCACTTTATATGTCTGTTCCACAATCTTTCCGTTCTCTTTCGCCAGGCGCGTATTGAGTCCGTAGCTGACAGGCGTGGTGTCGGTAGTGTCCTTTAAGGCTGCATAGTAAGCCTCTACCTCTGCCTGGGTCAGACCGGGTTCATACAGGTTCGTAGCCGAAGTGGCGATCAGATCCACACCGTCAGCCTGATTGACTTTCTTGGGCAGATAATTCGGATCGAAAATCACTTTCATCAGCTGATCTTCGTTGGCGGGACGGCGATCCTGAGGGAGTGCATTGATCTGCTCACGCAGGAATTTCTCGCTGAACCGGGGTGTGAATTTGTCCATTGAATAGTGGTGGTAAATGCCGTTACCGAACCACACCTGCTTCAGGTATTCCTCGAAAGCCTTGAATTCGGGAGAATTTTTGTCGCCTTTATAATTGGTGTAGACATTTTCGAGCAGGCGGCGTATTTCAAGGTTATATGCGCCATTCTGATCCCAGAGTATGTCACGGCCGTTTAACGCCGCTTCCGTCAGGTGAAATATCAGCATCTTCTGATTCAGCGACAAATCTTCGAAACCGGGTACCTGATAGCGTAATACCTCTATATCGGCAAACCGGTCGACTACATAATCGAACGGCTCAGTGTTTTTGTTTTCAGCCATTATTGAACTGGTTAAAGCGAGGCCGGCAAGTGTGCCGCACAACGCGCGATGAAGTGATGACATTATTGATTGGATAAGTTTTATTCTACATAAAGAATGAGACCCTTGAGGTATTCGCCTTCGGGGTGATAGATATTGACCGGATGATCGGCAGGCTGCGTGAGCTGATGCAGTATCCTGACACGGCGACCGGTCTGGGCGGCAGCCGAGAATACAGCAAGCCGGAACTGCTCTTTGTCGATTGCCTGCGAACAGGAGAACGTGAACAATATGCTTCCCGGAGCCAATTTCGCGATCGCCTTGGCATTGAGTTTCTGGTAACCGCGCAAAGCATTGCGGATGGCGCCCCGGTGCTTGGCGAATGCCGGAGGATCGAGCACCACCAGGTCGAATCTGCCCTGCTCCATATTGTCAAGATAATCGAACGCATCCACCGCAACCGAACTGTGGCGGCTGTCACCCGGGAAATTGACGGCGACATTGGCATCGGTCAGCGCTATTGCTTTTGCCGACGAGTCGACCGACACCACCTCTTTGGCTCCTCCACGCATGGCGTATACCGAGAACCCGCCGGTGTAGCAGAACATGTTCAGCACCTTCCGTCCGTGTGAAAATTTCTCAAGGAGCGCCCTGTTGTCGCGCTGGTCAACGAAGAAACCGGTTTTCTGTCCCTTAAGCCAGTCGATGTGAAATTCCAGACCGTTTTCAAGTGCGGTGTTGTCGCCCTCCGCGCCTATCAGGTAGCCGTTGGGCTGATCGCGGTCGGCAGCAATTGAAAGGGTCGTTTCCGACTTGTAATACACGTTACGCAGCGAAAGTCCTTCGAGATTGGTAAGCGCGAGCGCTATCTCCATACGCGAATTGTGCATACCCACCGAATGAGCCTGCATCACCGCCGTATCACCATAGATGTCCACCACGAGTCCGGGCAGGAAGTCGCCCTCGCCGTGAACCAGGCGGAATGCGTTGTTGTCCTTTCTGATCAGTCCTAAGCTCTGCCTCAAGGCAAAAGCCTGGCTGAGCCTCCTTGCAAAAAAATCACTGTCGATCTCCTCAGGTTCGAACGAAAGTATACGCACCGAGATGGTCGAAGGCTGAAAATGTCCCACGCCGAGAAAAGCACCGGTTGAATCATGTACGTTTACCACCGCTCCCTCCTCGATGTTCCGCGGTTCACGGGCTATGGCGCCTGAAAAGACCCACGGATGAAAACGGCGGAGCGATTCCTCTTTTCCGCGATGCAGCGTGATGACAGGATATGATGTCATATCTTTGTAAGTTATCGTTTTAATGATTTCATTTGAGCACCATTCTCATAAGGTCGTTGCCGTTGGCATACAGCATGAGAAGCAACAGGAAAGCCATGCCTATCATCTGTGCCACTTCCAGCACCCGTTCCGGTACCTTGCGGCCCGAAACGACCTCGCACAGCAGGAACATCACATGTCCGCCGTCAAGTGCCGGTATCGGCAGGAAATTCATGAATGCCAGAGCAACTGAAAGGAATGCGGTTATTTCCCAGAAGGCGAGCCAGCTCCAGCGTGTCGGGAACATGTTGCCGAGAGCACCGAATCCGCCGATACTCTTGGCACCTTCCTTGGTTGCCACAAGTTTCATCGATTTCACATAAGTGGCAAGAGTGGTTGTGCCCAGTTCCCAACCCTTGGGCACCGACTGGAACAGACCGAAATGACGGGTCACGGTGGGATAAATATCAGTCAGTTGTTTGAGCTGGAATCCGAGTTTGCCGCCTTCGGTAGGAGTCACGTCAATTTTCAAAGGCTTGCCGTCGCGCATCACGGTAATGGTCACCGGCTTTCCGGCATATGCCACCAGCGCCGGCGTAAATTCGGTGAACGACGGTGTCGCGATGGTATCTACCGCTATTATGCGGTCACCCTCGCGGAGTCCGGCTTTGGCAGCCGGTTCACCTCCGACCACATCCGCCACTACTACAGGCAGACGATATGACATGAACGAATTGTCCTCGTTCACACGGAATATGAAATCCTCGGGAAGAGTTATGGTCACACTGTCGGTGTGGTTGCGAAGCACAGTTATGTTGTCGGCATTGACCATTTTGTACAGATAATCGCTCTTAGCCACATCAATCGGCTCGCCGTCGGCAAGCAGCGGAATATCACCGTTGCGGAATCCTGCCTCGATTGCCGCCGGAGCATAATCCATACCTTCGTATGCCTTGTGCAGTTCTATGTATTTTTCACCCCAATAGAAGGCGATTCCGGCATAAATGATAATAGCCAGAATAAAATTGAACAATATGCCGCCCATCATCACGAGGAGACGCTGCCACGCGGGCTTCGAGCGGAACTCCCAGGAACGGGGTGTCGAAGCGAGTTTGTCGGCGCCCTGGGTTTCGTCGATCATGCCGGCGATCGAGCAATATCCCCCTAACGGAAGCCATCCGAGTCCGTACTCAGTGTCGCGCCATGTAGGCTTGTAACCGTCGGCATTCGGATCGGCATTCGGATCCTTGGGTTTAGGTTTCCAGCTGGCTATCTTGAACCACGGATTGAAAAACATATAGAATTTATCGACACGTATACCGAAGATACGAGCGAAAATATAATGCCCTAACTCATGTATGAATACCAGCAGTGCGAGGGCAAGCACCAGCTGACCTGCTTTGATAAAAAATACTTCCATTGTCAGTTTAAATTACCTGATATGTAACCGGCGGCATAATTGCGGGCACGCTCGTTTACCGCCACATAATCCTCATAGTCAGGATCAGTCACCTGAGGCACGGCATCCAGTGTAGCGCGTATCACACGGTATATGTCGAGGAATGCTATCTCTCCGCGCAGAAAGGCGGCAACCGCTATTTCGTTGGCGGCGTTCACCGTACATGCAGCCGTTCCACCCGCTCCGAGTACTTCCCGGGCGAGGGTGATGCATGGAAACACTTCCGGATCGGGTTTTTCAAATGTCAGCGACGCATAATCGGCAAGCGACATCCGCGGACCATCGGTCACCAGTCGCCGGGTCTCACCGAGGGCATACCGGATAGGCGCGTGCATGTCGGGCAATCCGAGCTGAGCCTTCACCGAGCCGTCGCGGAACTGCACCATCGAATGAACTATCGACTGGGGATGCACCACCGCCTCGATGCGCGAGCCGTCGACGCCGAACAGCCACCGTGCCTCGATTATCTCGAATGCCTTGTTCATCATTGTGGCTGAGTCGATGGTTATTTTCGCGCCCATAGCCCATTTGGGATGACGCAGCGCGTCCGACACCGTTACGTGACGCAGCTGCTCGGTCGTGAAACCCCGGAACGGACCGCCCGACGCGGTAATGATCAGTTTCTCTACTGATGAAGGCTCTTCGCCTGCCAGACACTGATATATTGCGCTGTGCTCCGAATCAACCGGTATCACACGGCTCGACGAGTCGCGCAATGCCTTTGTGACAAGCTCACCGGCTACCACAAGTGTCTCCTTGTTGGCAAGCGCTATTTCTTTGTCGGCGGCTATTGCAGCGAGTGTCGGCGCAAGCCCGCTGTAGCCCACTGTAGCAGTTACTACAGTGTCGACGTCCGGACGCACCATAGCTGCAACCACCGCATCCTCACCGCCGGCAACTTCTATGCCGGACCCTGCCAGACGCTGCTGCAAGTCGTTCAAACGCGATTTATCGGCAATTACCGCCATTGCCGGGTGCAATTTAAGTGCCTGTTCGGCAAGCATATCCACATTGCGGTTTGCCACCAGCACCGAAGCCTCGAACCGGTCGGGATACTGATTGATTATATCTATGGTCTGCGTACCGATCGAACCGGTCGATCCGAGTACGGCTATACGTTTTCTACGGTCGTTCACGCTTGTTGATTTAAACTGCAAAATTAACAGTTTTTTTTTATACTCCTTTCTACGGCAATATTAAAAAAAATAAACAGCCACGGTTCGCGTTGTAATAATAGACATTTATAATTATTACCGATATGGCTAACGAAAAACGACTTGCATGGGGATATATTGATACGGCAGGAAACTACATCATCTCACCGCAGTTTGACGACGCATCCGACTTTCACGAAGGTCTCGCAGTGGTTAAAACGGACTATCTGCGCGGCTACATCGACCTCACCGGAGCATATGCGATAAAGCCTGTGTTCCAGCTTGCAGGCAATTTCAAGGATGGAATCGCCTGTGTCATGGCAGATGACAAATGGGGGTATATCGACCGCTCAGGTACCTACGTCATCGCTCCCCTGTTCGACAAGGCGGAGGAATTTCACGACGGTATAGCGATGGTCAGGATAAACAATCTGTACGGATATATCGACCGTTCGGGAGCATATGTTGCCGCTCCGGTGTATGAATATCTCGGTGAATTTCATTACGACAGGGCTTGGATGCGCCTCGGTGTGAAATACGGTTACATCGACCGTAGCGGCACTGTTGTTATTCAACCACAGTTTGAAACAGCAAATGATTTCTGCGACGGATTAGCCGTGGTTCGGGTCGATGGGAAATACGGTTATATCGACCCGCAAGGCAATTTCGTGATCGGCCCGTCATTTGACATCGCTGAGAATTTCCGTGACGGTGTCGCGCGGGTGAAATCGGAAGGCAAACGTTACTATATAGATAAAAGCGGGAACACCGTTCCCGAACCTGTAGCCGTCGACGAATTCAACTCTGCCATAGAGTATCACGACGGTCTGGCAGTAGCCAAGGACGGTGACAAATATGGTTATATCGATCCTGAGGGCAATTTCGTAATCAAGGCGGCTTATGTCATTGCCGAACCGTTCTGCGAAGGCTTCGCCAGAGTGAAATCGGGAATGCGTTCGAAATGGGGCTTCATAGATCGCACCGGCAAAGCCGCTTTCAAGGCAAAGTTTGCCGATGCCAAAGACTTTCGCGACGGCATCGCCCGCGTATTGGTTGAATGTTGATTATTGCACCTAATGAAACAATTATCCGAAATGACATTGGAAGAACTTTGGGAACTTTTTCCCATAGTTCTTGTTCCGCACAATCCCGAATGGAGTGCGATGGCTAAAGACGAAATTGCCGGTCTCTATAATCTTCTGGCTGACTATTCTCCGGTTATCACTCACATCGGCAGTACAGCAATCCCCGGAATTTTTGCCAAACCCATAATCGACATACTGGTCGAAGTCGACATGGCAAAGCGCACCCACATCCGGCACATTATGGAGACTGCCGGCTACATCTGTATGTCCGACACAACCTCCCGCATGAGTTTCAATAAGGGCTACACCCCCAATGGCTATGCCGACAAAGTGTTCCATATCCATTTTCATCCGGTCGGCGATAATAGCGAAATTATCTTCCGCGACTACCTCCGGACCCATCCGTCGTTAGCCGCCGAATATGAAGCGTTGAAACAGTCGCTATTGAAAATCCACGGACGGAACCGCGATGCCTACACCGCAGCCAAAACCGACTTCGTAAACCGCATCCTCACCCTCGCATAAAAAATGTGTCGGCAACAAGGTCCCCATCCCCGTTGCCGCCAAACCGCTCATCTTATAATTATTTTGCATTATATTTCCCCATCCTCGGTAGGGACATGCCTTCGGCATGTTAAATAAGTTCCTATCCCTCAGCAACATCGCAAAGCGATGTCCTTACATTTTGCAACTATATTATAAATTATTATAGGAGAGAGTGCCGGGGGCACGTTGTTGTTCGAAACCGGGCATGACCGCAGGGAGTGCCCGGCTGATAAGCCGGCAAGTAGTGCAGGCATCTTGGCTGCACCCTCCTCTCCCCCCAAACACAACGACGGCAACAAGGACTCCCCCCCGTTGCCGTCACATTTTATATTATGCATTTATTATCAGCTCGATGCTGACAAAAACCTCTCCGTGATATGCATGCTCGAAAACATCGTCGTCCATGCCTCGATATTATTGACAAACGACAACCCCTTCACACCGATCAACTCACCTATCACCTTCAGATGATTATTCACCCACGTTCGACGCGTGGCAAACAGATTTGACCGACCGAACTCCAGCAGCGGGAACAGATACCTGTTTCCCGTAGCATACCGTTCCAGAATCAATCTTGCCTCACGCTCTATAGGAATCCGGATCTCCTTACCCGTCAGGCGTTTGTTATATATCAGCATATTTCCGTGCAGATTTCCACGCGTCAGATGAGCCACATCCACCAGCTCCATACCACGGCAATAGAAAGCGAACATAAACAGATCCCTCACGAACGAAAGATTCTCATTCCCCTGCAGATTGAGATTCTTAAGCCGGCGGATCACATCCACATCCATCTTCTTGCGTTCCGCACCATCAGCTTTCGGCAGCGCACGCGTAGTCACCGGCTTGAACCACTCGGAACTCGCCTCGCAATAACCCTGTTCAGCCGCCTGAAACAGAAGCGTACGCAACATACCCAGGTAATAACCCTGCGTCGATTCCTTGAACCCCTGATCGATAAGCCAGTCCGCGAATCCCTTAATGAGAGCCGAATCCACCTCGTCCCAGCCGATCACATCCTTTCCGCTGTAATCACTCAGTTCCTTGCCCAACGCAGCGTAGCTCCTCGAAGTACTCACCCTGTTATCAGCCCTGCACGCCTGCGACTTATAAGCGATAAACGACAGCAGATCGCCGAACCCCGACTCGGTCTCATCAGGCTGAGGGTAAACCATACGCACATATTTGTGGAAACCGCTTCCCACCGCAAACAGGTCAGCCCGCATCGGCGACTGCAAGTCAGCTTCCGTCACCTTCCTCTCCGTGTCATTCACAGCCGCCCGGAAAGACTCGGCCACATCACCGACCGTTGCCGTCCCCTGCCGTACGCAGTCCAGCACCACATCATAAAGCAGCCGGATCAGAGCCAGGATCTCATGCCTGTTGCTTTCGATGCAACTCTTGTCCGATCCAGTAACAGGCGTATTCACCGACACGCGGGTCCTGCCGCCTGCCGCATCGGGGCCGTAAATCCTGAAAAACACCACCCCCGGTCGCTCCTGATCCTTCGCCCTCGTCCCCCTGAATCCAACCGACACGCTGATCATAACAATTAGTCCAATCTTGATCTTACATGAAAATATTGACCGAGATTTTCAGTCAGATATTTTGCCGCGGCTTCAGCCATTAATACTGCTAAATTTATGTCATCATTCGCAGGGTAAACCAAATCCAGTTCCAATTGATAAACCCCATCACCAAAGGTTGCTGCTTTCCCAAGAACGACAAACGCCTCTGTTATTTCCGAAATGACCGATGTACATACCCAGGCAAAACCGGCAAGACTTCTATTGCTGTCGTATTGTGGATTTTCAGCAATAAACTTCTTCAGCTCTTCCAGTGCAATCCTTTCCGATTCTTTTATAGCTTGCTCGACCCGTTGTTTAGTTTCGTCAGATACCTGAATACGAGGGAAAGTTGATTTCTCTGTCTGGCTAATATCCTCAATCCTAAGCACTGTCCTACCAGAGTTATTAATTTCCTCCAGTGAAACCACCTTGACTCTGTCTATTTTAGCTTTATCATAGCTAAAGCCCATATTATTGCCTTCAGAATCATGTAACGACTTCAGGTATTCCAGGACATCCTTTTTCTGATCCGATGTCTCCACAATGACGAGAACCTCAGAGAACCAGTCGGGATAATCATTGAGCAGGAATGGAAGTCCGGGCACATACCAGTCTGAATCATAACAAGGTAAAGCCCATCGCCATTCTCTCTCATGAGTCCAGTCAATGGATTTTCTATTCGGATCGCTGTGCAACGAAGTAGCGACATAACGATACTGTTCATTCAGCCCAATACCACATGATTCATCCAAAGCCCTGCCCTGATATATATCGCCTGCAGAGTAATCCTTTTCTTTATGCTCCCCGCTGAGACCATATATTACCTGTCGAGCTCCGGCTTCAAACAATTCGCTCCTTTTAAATGCTATTGCTACATTTCCGACATATCCGCTCCTACCTCTCCTTCTCACATATTCCGCTAATGCATATAGAGGCATCTCCGTGAAACAGACAGCCGATCTCGGCCCATAAATCGTCGGATTGTAATCTCTGAACGACCAACCGGAATGTATGAATCCGTCATGCAGAATCTTCATTAAAACCTCAAAAGATTCAGCCTCCCCGTCTATTTTATATTCATTTTCATCATATTCAGAAAGCAGATACACACCTTGACCATCCCGGTCATAATAATCGGGGCATCTCACCTCACCGCAATAGCCTTCAAGACGTGCGATTTCCGCCAGATCACCCGGATTATCCTCCGGCTTACGCTTATGGATAAAATGTATTATCCACTTGCTCAAATCATACCTGTTCGAATTACCCCCGCCCCCCATCAATTAAATGCCACTACCTACCCAATAAATATCAAATATCAGGATAGATTCAACTTAAATGATGTTTGCCTTGATGGTATCTACAATATAGCGCACATCATCATCGGTAACGTATGGTCCTGCCGGCAGACAGATTCCCACGGCAAACAGCGCCTCGCTGACGCCGTTGGTGTATGCCGGAGCATCGCGGTAGACAGGTTGCTTGTGCATCGGCTTCCACAACGGACGAGCCTCGACATTAGCCGCATCAA
>CAZKSF010000070.1:0-13135 GCA_964555405.1 uncultured Bacteroides sp. | reverse complement strand
ACCATATGACGAGCGATATTTCATTTTACCGACCAGACGGATCAGATCAGGGTGCAGCCCGTGAATGCCAAGGTCAATCGCCGTACGTTTTCCGGTTTCGATGATTTCCTCCTCGATCTGTTTGCGCACCTTTGCTACCACTTCCTCGATACGTGCCGGGTGAATTCGACCGTCAGCCACAAGCTGATGCAACGCGAGGCGTGCAACTTCGCGGCGAACCGGGTCAAAACCCGACAATACGATGGCTTCGGGAGTATCATCGACAATGATCTCAATTCCGGTAGCTGCTTCAAGAGCACGTATATTTCTACCTTCACGTCCGATTATACGGCCTTTAATCTCATCACTTTCGATTTGAAAGACAGTAACGGAGTTCTCAATAGCAGTTTCGGTAGCGACACGCTGGATTGACTGTACGACAATTCGTTTAGCTTCTTTATTAGCTGTCATCTTGGCTTCATCCATGATGTCGTTTATATAACTTGCGGCAGCTGTTTTTGCCTCATCCTTAAGCCCTTCGATTAGTTTTTCTTTGGCTTCTTCAGAAGTCATACCTGATAGGTGCTCAAGTGTTTCACGAGCCGATCGGGTGAGACGTTCCAGTTCCTGTTCCTTATGTTCGATTTTTGAACGGCGCGAATCAAGAGCTGAACGTTGCTGTTCAATTTCATTCTTCATGCGTTGATTTTCACTCTGAACCTGGTTCAGCTGAATTTCACGTTGTTTCTGCTTAGCTTCCGCAGCCTGAACACGCTGGATGCGTTGGTTAGCTTGTTTTTCAGCCTCGGATTTTATTTTCAGTTCTTCTTCTCTGGCTTCGATCAGACGGTTCTGTTTAATAGTTTCAGCTTCATGGGATGCCTCGTCAATAATCAGACGCGCTGCTGAACGTGCTGATTTCTTCTGTACCGCTATAGCTATTGCATATCCAATAGCGAATGCTATAACTGCAGCCGCAGCTGTGGTCAGAATTAGAATCATATCGTATCTGTAGTTAGATGGGTTAAGAAAAAAGCACTGGGACTGCGGTTTGTCGGTCATCGGCCAGCGTGTGCGGTATTGCTGTCCGGATGAGCGGCAGTGATCGCCAGATCGTCAGTGCAGGTAATAAATCGTTAAAAGGTCGGAACAGATATATTCAGACCGAAGATTGCCCGGATCAAGAGTCGGTTTCGTTGCCGGTGGATGGAACTGTATCGGCTAACGAAAGAACTGCATCCAGATTGTTGTCAAAATCTTCAAGCACAGATTCGAGCCGCGAATTTTCTTCGCGAAGTGACACATAAGCCTTGGCGAACAGGAGAGTTACCATGGCAAGGATTTCCTGATTGTCACGGCCTTCGAAGCGCTGGCGCCACGTCTGCCATGTATTGTTCACTTCGCTTGCCGCTTGCCGTAGATCAGCTTCGTCTTCAGGAGAGATCTTCATGGAGAGAGCCCGGTCGGCTATACGAAGTGTTATGTCTATTTTTTGTTTCATTCAGTTTGTCCGGAGGTCAGATCGGCTATGCATTTGTCGATTTCCCGCACTAACTCCGAGAGGACGGCACGGCTTTGCTCAACAGCATCGCGAGAGGGAGCGATGGAGGTTGCCACCTTCAAATACTCCAACTGACGGCGCAGATCGGCAATCTCACGACTTTGTTGCTCGATTTGCCGTAGAAGATCATCGCATCGGCGGTCAACCTGTGCCTTAGCCTCACGTAAACGCATATAACGCGCTACGAGAAGATTTGCTTTGATTTCTATGCTGTCGAGGCGTTGTCTAAGAGTCGCCATACTTTCATCAAAGAGTTATACAAAATTAGTTTTTTTTTCTGAGAAACGGGAGGATTATTTAAGAAATTTCTTAAAATTGTCACAATCCTTTTCCTGTAAGGAGACGTATGTCATTGCCGGAAGGAAGTTGGAATACTCTCAATCCGAAGTCGCTTACGGCTGCAAGAATATCATCGATCAGGTCTGCCTGAATACCTTCATATATTACCCATTCGGTTCGGGATGTGAAAAAGTAGATCTCGACCGGCAGCCCTTCGGATGTAGGCTGCAATTCACGTACCATCGCAGTCATGTCTGTGCGGCAGGTCGGTAACTGAAGTATACGCCATTTGAGGTAATGACGCAGTAATGTGAGATTTACAGGGTTCGGACCAAGTGTATCGCGCAATTCTTCCGTTATCCATTTCTGGTCCGAGTATCTTTCAGCCCAGTCATTCCCCATGCGATGCACAGTGGTCATGTCTATGTTGATCGAGCGCATTATACGGCGTCCCTTGCTGTCGAGCATCCCACGCCAGTTCTGGAATGAATCCTTTACTAAAGTGTAGGGTGGAATGGTGATAATGGTCATGTCAAAATTCTGGACCTTGACGGTGGTGAGTGTAACCTCCTTTACCGTGCCGTTTGCATTACATTTAGGCGCGCAAATCCAGTCGCCCGGGCGAAGCATATCATTTACTGACAGCTGGATACCGGCTACAAGTCCGAGAATGGTGTCCTGAAACACTAACATTATCACCGCGGCGGCTGCCCCGAGACCTGAAAGTATGTATATAGGATCACGATTGATAAGTATACTTATAACTATGATGACGCCAATGAGAATAAACACAAGCTGTATCATCTGAAAGACACCCTTTAATGCATGTGTCTTGAACTTGTCGTTCTCAAGGGTGAGCTCGTATATTGCGCTTATAATCCTCACCACTATCATAATGGCGGCGATGACGATGAGTATCTGACAGAGACTCGAAACAGGATTTACTAAAGACGGATATAGCGTCAGTGCGTCGGGAACGGTCTGGCTCAGCATGATTGCCAGTATGAAACGCCATATTGACCGAAGTACCTTGGGGTTAAAAATGACATCGTCCCATTTTACCGCTGTAAATTCTACGAACCGCAGAACGATACGTCCCACGTAACGGTTCAGGACCTGATAAACCATCCATGGTATAATGAGAGAGATGGATACGGCTATCAATGTGGTCAGAGCATCGTTTTCCGAACCGGTGATCTTCAGTCCGGTAAGGTATTCTGATATGAGGTCAAGCAGTTTCAGTATCATGATATTGGTTGAATGGAATCTGTGATAAGTCCGGAATAATTATTAGCGTGACATTGTATCTTGCGCACCGCGTTGCTTTTCGAGTCGTCTGCGGCGACGCATTTCAGCACGCCGGCGTTCGCGCTGCCGTAATGTAAAGTGCAGTAAGGTAATGGCGATTAAGGTCGCTCCTATCACTCCGAAATAATAGAGGTAATTGCCGGCAGCAAGTTCACCCCTGCCGATATAAGCCATTACGGCAAGGTATATGAGTAAGATCATCGGGATGACCGTGGATCTGCGCAGTTTTCTTTTCATGGTTAAAGTTGTTTTGATTATTCGTAGTTGTGCAAGGCATCGGGTAGATCAGGATTGAATTTCCCGCCTTTGAGAGTATTGTATATTTTAAGACAAGCCCAGGCATCGGTTGCTGCATATACGCATTGGGCAGTAGTCAGCTCGGGAGCGTCCCAGTTTGAAAGACGCTGACCTTTGGAGATACGTTGTCCGAAAATGATGCCGTATATTTTTTGCAGACTTGAATCGGCTATACGGAATTGCCTTACGTATTCCTGCAATTCGATGAAACCACCGGGTGTGAATGGAGACACACGCGAAAGAACTTTGAAATCATCGCGTGTTGATAATCCTATTTTAGTCACATTGTCGCCGGAGAGGAAGTCAATAATTTCAGGCGTCAGACCTGTATTATGAAGACGAAACAGAAAGCAACGGTCAGCAGTGGAGAGTTGAAGAAGTGATACGGTGTTGATCTGTCCTTTTTTGAAGGAAGGTTTGGTTTCGGTATCAAATCCGACAATACTATGTGTACTGAGATGGGCGATAGCCGTTGCGGCATCCTCAGGAGAATCCACTACTATGATCTCCCCCGAAAAATTCACTATCGGCATCTCCGCCAATTTTTGTTTGTCTATAGTAATATCAGCAGTATTCAGAGTATCCACAGGCGTATATACATATATCACATTACAAAAAAGGTGCAACGTATAAAGTTGCACCTTTAAAAGTTATGTCGGGGTGAGAAGACTCGAACTTCCGACCTCCACGTCCCGAACGTGGCGCGCTGCCAACTGTGCTACACCCCGCAGCAGTTGATTTCTCGTTTGCGGGGACAAAGTTATGTATTATTTGGGACACATCCTAATTTTTTCACCAAAAATTTTCCGGACACATTATTTTTTATGTGTCGGGGCTACCACCACGCCGTGTGGACGTAAACGGCGGTTGAGATAGAAACGGTCAATTGCAGCTCCAATGAGAGTTACTACGCATACGGCGCTTATAACAATAAGCCATGCATAAAAGGCGTGTTCGGCGTGGGGTTCCATAATGGTGGGAAATTATATGAAAAATGAAACAATATAGCTTTTGATTTGATATGATAACGCCCGGTAACCGTTGTTTGTTCGAAGGATACCGGGCGAAAAAAACAATTTTTAATAAGCGTCAGATTGCGTCATCTTCCACGTTCTCAAGATTAGCTTCAGTAGTAGCCGGAGCATCGGAAGTAGCTGCCTCAAGTTTCTTCATAATCGAGAAAATGAAGAGAGCCGAGAGCAGACAGAGTGCTATAAGAATTCCCCAGATTGTCCACACCGGGATTTTGCCCCAAAGCAACATAGGAATACTTACAAGATAGTTTCCGACTGCCGTCGCAGCAAACCATCCGCCCATCATAGCGCCTTTCAGTTTGGGAGGGGCGACTTTCGATACGAATGAGATTCCCATAGGCGACAGGAGTAGTTCGGCGAATGTGAGAAGAAGGTAAGTAGTGATAAGCCAATTCGGTGATACGGATCCGTTTGTACCTACAAGAGAGAGAGAACCCATAATCATAACGCAGTAAGCGATACCAGCCATGATCATACCGTAACCGATCTTACGCGGTGCCGACGGTTCTTTTCCTTTTTTTGCAAGCCAGCCGAAGAAGGCAAGGGAGAATGGAGTGAGTGCGACTACATAGAATGGGTTGAACTGCTGATAAGCTGCCGGATCAATGTCGGTGATTTCAGTAGGAATAACTTTAATTACCAGATAAGCCAGCACCCCGAGACATGCCGCCAGTATGACTCCTGAAATCGAACGTCCTTTAGATGTTGTACTTTGGATTAAATTAAAGAATGCGTAAACACCGATCCAGATTGCAGTCAATGCGCCAAGATTGAATCCGATACGTGTCCAGCTTGTCGAGAAGTTGGCTGTACAGCTCTTTGCGAATTCTGTAAGTGTCTGACCATTCTGGTGGAAAACCATCCAGAAGAAGATAACAACGGCGAAAACCAGAAGGAGTGCCACTACGCGAGCTTTGGTCTGTTCGGGAGTGAGCTCCGGTTCTTTAGATACGTTGGAAGAGGCATTTTTCCCGGAGGTCGCAGGAGCCTTCTTGTCAGTGATGATATGAGCGTAGGTCTTACGTCCGAAGAAATAAATCAGGAAACTAACCACAAGCGATGCGCAGGCAAGCGCGAAAGCATAACTGCAGCCGGTGGAGAAAGCTGTAATATAGTCGGTGGCGAATTGAGTGAGAGCTACTCCTGCCTGACCACATTCTGAAGCAAACGAAGCAAGGTAATCTGATAGGAAGGCAGCAACATCACCACCTTCAGCCATTCCTTTATCAATGGCGAAATCAGTCATGGCCTTAAGTTGATCCGATCCTGCAACCGGCATATTGGTGAAGTTTGCCGTATCGAGACACCAGTTGCTGACGGTTGCCGCCATAGGGTCAGATGTAAGGAATCCGCTGTTCCGCAGAGCCAGATTCTTGAGTGCGATAGCGGCACCGGGAGCATACATTGAACCAAGATTGATAGCCATGTAGAACAATGAGAAGGCTGTGTCGCGTCTGTCGGCGTAGCGTGGGTCGTTGTAAAGGTCGCCGACCATTACCTGAAGATTACCTTTGAAAAGACCTGTACCCACCGAAATCAGAAGAAGGGCGGCAAACAGAATCATCATGGATACATTGGAGCGCACCGGAGTGGGAGCCGACATCAGGGCATAGCCTATGAACATGACGGCGATACCGCTTACAACGCATTTGGAGAAACTCCATTTGTCAGCGAGCCAACCGCCTAAAAGGGGCATGAAGTAGACCAGCGCAAGGAAAATTGAGAAAATCTGACCTGTCCAGGTGGCGTTGAAACCGAATTTAGCCTGCAGGTAGAACAGAAAAATGGCGAGCATGGTATAATACCCGAAACGCTCGCCGGTATTGGCAAGCGCCAGAACATACAGCCCGCTGGGTTGGTTCTTGAACATGAATTGATTGGTTTAAGGGTTATTTTGGTGGTTGATTGATTGAAATGCAAGTGCATATGCCCTGATCTGTTTTATCATGGCAAGTAGACCGTTGGAACGGGTAGGGGAAAGATTCTCACCGAGTCCTATGTCATTGATGAAGTGTAGGTCGCTTTTGAGAATCTGTTGAGGAGTCGCTCCGTTGAGCACGTTTATCAGCATAGCTATGATGCCTTTTACTATTATTGCATCGGAATCAGCCGTCAGTGATACTGTGCCGTCGGGATTGAGGTGCGCATCAAGCCATACACGGCTCTGGCATCCTTCGATCAGATGGTCAGGTGTTTTCAGCTGTTCGTCAATTGGGGGTAAAGCGTTGCCCATGTCGATTATCATGGCATAACGATCCATCCAGTCGTCGACTTCGCTGAATTCTTCGATTATTTCCTGCTGTTTATTCTCTATATTATCCATGAGGATTGACGTTAAGAGGGGAAGAATATGTTTGTTACGGCTTCTCGCGGTAAATGACGTTTGATATGGTTTGACCTACAGCTGCCAGAGTTTCCGGATCAATATTACTCATATCATCGCTGAGAGTGTGCCATGATGCCGGAAAGTTGTCGGTCTCGGCATTGTTACAATCTATTATGTCTATAGTAGGAATGCCGGATCGCGATATGAACATATGGTCATCAATTACCGAACCACCGGGTCGGTTGATGAAATAGTTGTCATATCCCGAAGCCTCCGCTATCTGCCATACCTTATTTATAAGTTCAGGAGCGTAGCGGTCCGAAAGAAATTCGCGGTAAAAACGCGCATGCTTACCACCTACCATATCAAGGACAATACCGTAGCGCGGCGGAAAACGATTGAAGTCTGCCGGCATGTGCTCAACCCAATATTGAGTTCCGAGACACCATGTAGAGTCGTTGTTGCTCCATCCATCCGATTTGCCGTAGTCTTCGCCATCTACAAATAACAGATCCACGCCTATATCGGGACGTTTCTGTGAAAATTGGCGAGCCAGCTCAAGCATGACGCCTACACCGCTACCACCGTCATTGGCGCCCGGAATCGGAGTCTGTAAGGCTTCGTGCGATTTTTCACGGTCAGCCCAAGGACGGGTATCGTAATGAGCGACAAGGAGAATACTTGGACAATCTTTTGACCCGAATCTACCCATAATGTTTGTCAAGGGTAGTACATCATCGTTATGAGCTGTTGCGTTACAGTTCTGTACGATTATTGAGTCGGCTCCAAATTGTCTAAGTTTATTTATTATCCATTTCCGGCATTTCACGCTTCCTTCGGTACCGGGGACACGTGGTCCCATATCAACCTGCTCTTTTATAAATGAGAATGCTGAATCGGCGTTGAATGTCATCACAGGTTTGATGAGGTGAGTCGAATTTTCGCTTCCCGATGCAGTGGTGTTGCGCGTATGGCACCCGGTCAGGACAACAGAAATTACCGCAAGCACAACGATAACTGCATTACACAAAGTTTTGTGCATAATGCCTAAGCTTGATCGGATTGGTTTGACAACGACATTCATGATTGGATTTTCTCGTTGATAAAATATAAAAAACGCCGCAAAGATAATCAGAGTTACCGTAATATTAAAATATTGTTACAAATTAATATCTTAAAGTATGTTAAATGAAACTATTGCGTTGCAAATTTGTAACATATAAAACACTGACACCGGCTTCACAGTCGGTGTCAGTAGATTTCAATAGGAATTAGGTATGAAAAAACTATCCAAAAAAATTCTTTCGGGTGCCGATCGGATCTTTCGGCTTGCCCGTATGGGGGAGGAGCGGGTACCTGACTTGCATCTTTTTGCCTATTGCGTCGCTACAGAATGACTGTGCGGATTGGGCTTCGTGCGAAGGTAAAAGGCTCCTTCTGTCTAATAAACACGCAAAAAGATAAAAAGTTGGGAGTGACACTGAATTTTCATAACTTTGTAAAAGAATATGAAAACGCAACGTGACACTCTTGTTCTCATTACGGCAGATGCTCCCGGATGCTCGGTGACTGAAGAATCGTTTCTTGCTCCGGAACTACCGTTGCTACATGCCTCTTTCCCGCGTGTGATCAGGTTATCGATGAACGACCGTCCTTCGGTTACTTCGCGCGTTATCGCTTCTTTCAACAAAGTCGCGTTGCAGGCGACCCTTGCTGCTCACGGAGAGTCTCATAATGTGTTAAGGGCAAACGGATATGGCGCTTATTCAGTGATATGGCGTGACCGTATCCGAGAAATGATTTTATCGGGGGAAATTGATCCGTCGCGCACATTGTTCTATACTTTTTGGTTTGATTTTGCAACAGTAGGTCTTGCTCTGCTCGCAAAGCGTTATAATCTTGCTATAATAAGTCGCGCACATGGTTATGACATACGTGAAGAACACAGTGCATGGCTTCGACGTCAGACACTCGAAAACATCACAGCGCTTTATGCTGCAAGTTCATATTCCTGCAATATATTGAAATCGAGATGGAATGAATATAGCGATCGTATACATGTGGCACGTCTTGGATCACGTGAGCCGATTTTTCATTCAATTGATCGAAAAGATGCCTCGGAAGGAGAATTGACAATAATGTCATGTTCGCGACCGGTTGAATTGAAAAGAGTGGAGTGCGTTGCCCGTGTTGTGGAAATGATAGCACGTCGTGCGGGTGACCGTCCTGTCCGTTGGATTCATGCCGGAGGTGACAGTGGCGGTCTGCATGACAGATGCGGACATATCGTCTCTGCACCTAATCTTACTGTTGAATGGCTGGGCGAGATCAGTAATGATAAAGTTCATGATATTTATGCCAGTCGTCCAGTAAATTGGCATGTTCTGATGAGTCGTGCGGAAGGAGGAATGCCCGTATCCATCGGTGAAGCTATGAGTTATGGAATCCCTACGGTTGCCACTGATGTGGGGGGGGTGTCAGAATTGGTCAAAGACGGTTTTAATGGCATTTTGTTGTCACCGGATGTGACGGTCGATGAGCATGACCCGATCCTCGAAGCAGCCGCTGATAGAATTCTGAAATTAGGCGGTGATACTGAAACATATAACATTTTATCACGTAATGCCTTTGCGACATGGTCTGAACAATATGACGCCAAGCGTTTAAGGGGGCAATTTGTCGAAAATATTCTTTTGATATGAAAGAAACTTTACCTATTGAGGTCAGCGTGATAATTTTGACCTACAGGCAGGCAGATACTATAGGTAGAGCAATCGAGTCTGTTCTGGCACAGCGCACTGATTTCCGGTATGAAATAATCCTTGCTGATGATTGCTCGCCCGATGCTACGGGTAATATATGCCGTCAGTATGCCGAACGCTATCCGGACATAGTAAAATATATAGAGAGAAAACAGAATATAGGACTGGTGGCAAACTATTTTGACAGTTTTGCCAAGGCTTCCGGACGCTTTATCGCTGACTGTGCCGGGGATGATTTCTGGATAGATGAAACTTCTTTACAGGAGCGTTACGACTTGTTGGTCAGTGATGACAGGCTTTCGCTCGTTCACGCCGACTGGGTGGAATGTGATCCGTCCGGGAATAACATTTCAAGTCCATTTTCGGAAAGAGCGCGTTTCGGTAAAGTTACTTCCGGTATAGAGATGCGCGATCGGCTTCTCGCGCATGAAATGCCTGTGGCAATACATCTGTCAACAGCCTTATATCGCGCAGACCGGCTCCGTGAAGCGTTGTCGGCATCTCCTGAAATTATCTATAATAAGCAGTTCCGTTGTGAAGATTTACCGTTGATGGCGGCGTTGCTTTCACTTGGAGATGTCGGCTATCTGCATAAAACAGTACTTGCCTATACGGTTGGAGGTGATACTGTGTCATCTCCGGCAGACAGACGTAAAGCTTTTGATTTTTATGAGGCAAGCGCCAGATGCACTCTGGCACTTGCCTCTCATTACGGTGTTTCACAGAATGTGATATCCCGATTTATTTATCGGCGTGTCAATTATTTGTCATCCATAGCATTTACACTGAGAGACCGCACACTGAAAGAACGGGTCGATGTGTTGAGTGATGTTACAGGAATAAAGGGTTCATGGAAGACAAGGATACGCAGGATCCTTTTAAATATTTTATCGCGTTAAATACTTTTTGTGTCGGATATGAAAATAAAAAACACCGCAGTCTTTATCAAAAACTGCGGTGCGTTGTTGTTATGGCTGTGTTCAGGAGTTTCTGTTACTCCTCATATTTCTTGACTATGACGGTGGCATTATGACCTCCGAACCCGAAAGCATTTGAGAGCGCATAGCGTACAGGGCGTTTCTGAGCTACATTGAAAGTGAAATTCAGGTTATAGTCAATATTTTCATCTAAATCATCCTCAGCGTGATTGATTGTCGGGGGAACAATATCCTCTTCGACAGCTTTGATGCTGAACATCGCTTCAATAGCGCCGGTTGCACCGAGCAGGTGTCCGGTCATTGACTTAGTCGAGCTGATATTGAGCTTATAAGCATGGTCACCGAAAAGCTCCATTATAGCTTTGACTTCCGACACATCGCCGACAGGGGTGGAAGTACCATGAACGTTGATGTAATCGATATCCTCAGGTTTGATGCCTGCATCATCAAGCGCCATTTTCATTGAAAGTTTAGCACCGAGACCGTCAGGATGAGTGGCAGTAATATGATATGCGTCAGCTGACATACCGCCGCCAACTACTTCGCCGTAAATACGTGCGCCACGAGCCTTGGCGTGCTCAAGTTCTTCAAGCATGAGAACAACACTGCCTTCACCGATTACGAATCCGTCACGGCTTCCGCTGAAAGGACGCGAAGCTGTTTCCGGGCTGTCATTGCGGGTTGATAAAGCACGCATTGAGTTGAAACCACCAACACCTGCAGGGAATATCGCCGCTTCAGCACCACCTGTCAGAAAAGCATCGGCTTTGCCGAGACGGATATAGTTGAATGCATCAATAATGGCATTGTTAGAAGAAGCGCAAGCCGAAACTACACCGTAGTTTGGACCATGATAACCGAATTCCATGGAAATATGACCGGATGCAATGTCAGCGATCATTTTCGGAATAAAGAAAGGATTATATTTGGGACCCTTTTCGGCATTCATTGCGTAATATCCTGCTTCTTCCTCGAAAGTGTGGAGACCACCGATACCGGCAGCAACGATCACACCTATGCGGTTGCGATCGAGATTCGGGGCTTGCTCGATGCCTGAATCAGCAACAGCCTGACGTGCTGCAACAAGAGCATATTGTGCGTAGAGGTCGAGCTGGCGAAGTTTTTTGCGGTCAAAGTGGTCGGCTCCATTGAAGTCTTTTACTTCGCACGCAAATTTTGTGTTGAATAGCGAGGCATCAAAATGTGTGATAGGTCCGGCGCCGCTTTTACCTGCGATAGCAGCTGCCCATGTAGTGGGCACGTCATTTCCAAGCGGGGTTATGGCACCCATGCCTGTCACTACTACTCGTCTTAACTCCATTCTGTAAATATTGGTGTGATTGGATTAGGATTTTCTCGTCAATAGGGTGGAGAGAGGCTGGTGAACTAAAAAAGTCACGACCCACACCCGGAGGCGCGGGTCGCGTACTTTTTAAATCTTACTTTTTGTTTTCCTCGATGTAAGAGATAGCGTCACCTACAGTCTGGATCTTGTCAGTCTGATCTTCGGGGATCTTGATGTCAAACTGCTTCTCAAACTCCATAAGGAGCTCTACAGTGTCGAGGCTGTCGGCGCCGAGGTCGCCGGTGAAGGTTGCGGTTTCAGTCACTTGATCCGGCTCAACGTTGAGCTTCTCTTCGATAATCGCTTTTACGCGTTCAGAGATTTCAGACATAATTTCGGTTTTTTAATTAGTAAATTCATTTTGCGGCTGCAAAGTAAACAAAAATTTGTCATATAATCAAATATTTGATGATTAAACCGTAATTTTAAGTACTTCGTTACGATTCGTTAACAGTTTTGAACCGTATTTTTTCCATTCTGACAGTGACGATCTCAAATTAGGGAGCAGGTATAAATCACCGACTCCCCGATGAACAATCATCAGGGAGTCAGAGTTTTACCGTTAAAATAACGGTTTTGTCGTCTTCACATTTCTAAATTGCAATTAGCCTATAATAAAGGATTTTTAAAAAGAAGGACAATCACTTGCCCTGTAGGTTCTTAGTTGTCAGGTGATAAAAGGTACCTGAAATAGGGTATTTTTTACACGCTGTAAAGTTAGTGAATTATCGCGAATCAGCAAAATTATTTTTCAAAAAAGAGACAACAGCCTGCGATGTATACAAATGCTAAAAAGGTTCTTATGGGTTGCAAAAAGTATTGAAGTATGAACACATCCATATTGCCCGTCATATCGAATTTCCACATTGTCGGATACGTCTTGTTCTTTGGCTCCGTCATCAAAGACAAGTATATTCCAAATCTCAGAAGGCATTATAATGAATTTTTTCTGGAACCCATTTGTCTTTTGGCACGACTGTCTGAGCCGGATATCCGAAAGCCATCACGTTGAGGGGAGTGAGATTGACGGGTAGATTAAGTATCGCACGCAGACGCTGCTCCCTATCTTTAAGAGGATAAATCCCGCACCATACGCCACCTACACCAAGCGCATGAGCCGCCAGGAGCATATTTTCAGATGCAGCTGAGCAGTCTTCAACCCAGAAACCTCCATCCGGTATATCCCCCTTGAAGAGGTTATCCATATCTCCACAGACCACCACAGCAAAACTACAATGCGCTACCATCTTAGTGTACTCAAAAGCCGCAGTGATAGAATCTTTTAAATTTTGCTCATTGACAACCA
>CAZKSF010000069.1:0-13345 GCA_964555405.1 uncultured Bacteroides sp. | reverse complement strand
ACTTTGATGACTATCTTCAGCATTTTTCCGAAAACGTCATAGATATTATACGTCGTTTTGAGTTTGACAAGGAGATAAGCAAACTCAACGACAACGGATTGCTATATCTTATAATTAAAGAATTTAACAGCGACAAATCATATCTCGGATCTGACCGTATATCATCGGTAGATATGGGTTATATCTTTGAGGAACTTGTCCGCAAATTTTCTGAAAGCTACGACGAACAGGCAGGAGCACACTTCACCGCCCGCGACATCATCAACGTCATGGCAGATATTCTCATAGCCGGAGATGAGGAGCGACTGGAAGAAGAGGGAGTGAGCGTGGATATTTACGACATGGCTATGGGTACCTCTCAGATGTTGGGTTGTCTCACCGACCGTCTGCTGCTTATTGACGAGAATGCTGACATTACATCCCACGGTCAGGAACTCAATAATCAGACTTTCGCCATAGCAAAAGCTGATACACTCATCAAAGGAGGTAATGCCGACAATATGCGCCAGGGCGACACTTTAGGCAATGATCAGTTCCGGGGCTATGAGTTTGACTATATCATTTCAAATCCTCCTTTCGGCATTGAATGGAAAACGTCAAAGAATCAGGTTGAGAAGGAAACCGGCGAAGGCGACCGCTTCGCCGCGGGACTTCCGGCTATAGGCGACGGTCAGATGCTATTCACTCTCAATGGTGTGTCGAAGCTGAAGGATTCCGGTCGTATGGCTATTATCCAGAATGGATCTCCCCTATTCAAGGGTGATGCAGGCGGCGGTGAAAGCAATATCCGTGGCTTTCTGCTCGAAAACGACTGGCTGGATGCCATCATCCAACTTCCCAACGATCTCTTTTACAACACCGGCATTGCCACGTATATCTGGATAATTTCCAAGCAGAAATCACCGGAACGCAAAAATAAGGTTCAGCTCATTGATGCCAGTCAATGCTACGAGAAGCGGCGTAAAAGCCTCGGAAACAAACGTGTCGAGATCACCGACCGATGCCGCGAAATGATTGTAAAGGCTTATCAGGATTTTGCCGATCAGGAATATGAAGCCGGCGACATCCGTGTGGAAAGTCGCGTTAAAGATGTTGATGATTTCAAATATCGCAAGGTGTTCACATACCGTCCGCTGCGATTGACCTATAAGACAATTGAATACTCTGAAGATAAATGCGAAGCAATGGGCATTAAGAGTGCCGACAGGGAGTTGTTGAAAACGCTTGCCGACTATTGGAAGTCAATATTCCCGAATGGCAATCCCGACTTTCCCGACTTCTCATTCTTCTTTGAATTTGAAAAAGCAAAAATCAAGGTGCCTCAGGGGAAGGTTGCTTTAGTGCGTAATTATTTCGGAGTTAAAGACCCTGATCAGAAGATGGAATGCCGCATAAAACCGACCAAGATGGACAGCGGTATAGCACCTGACCCGGAACTGAAAGACAGCGAGATTATCCCTTGGAAGACCGATACCGATGAATTCCTCGAGGCTAATGTTCGTCCATACGCGCCTGATTTTTGGTATGACCCGTCTGAAACCAAAATCGGATATGAAATACCCTTCACTCGTGAGTTCTATCGCTATAATGCCCCACGTCCAGCTGATGAAATCTTCGAGCATTTCCGCTCCCTCGGCGAACGCGAACAAGAGTTGATGAACAAAATCCTTGGCAAGTAATGGAGAAGCCTATGTTTATAAGGAAGGAAGTGTTAATTGCTGATGCTGCATACTATCAGTGGATTGAAGATGTGAAATCACGCTTTCATAGTAGCCAGATAAAGGCAGCAATAAAGGTTAACACTGAGATGCTCCGTTTTTACTGGAGTCTTGGACGTGACATTGTAGCCATGAAAACCGAACAGAAATGGGGAAGCAAGATTGTAAATCAGATAAGTCTTGATTTAAGGAAAGCATTCCCACATGCAAAGGGCTTCTCATCCACTAATATCAAGTATGCCACAAGATGGTATAAGTTTTATAATCAGAGTAATATAATTGGTCAACGAGTCGTTGACCTATTTGAAATGCCCAAAGAGTTCGGTATGGTTCCCTGGGGGCAACACATTGAGATTATCGTCAAGTGTGAATCTATTGACGAAGCCTGGTTCTATATTGGAGAAACTATCAAAAACAATTGGACACGTCCGGTATTGAAAGATAAGATTCTTTCCGGACTTTATAAATCACAAGGACGGATTCTCAATAATTTCTCCGAAAAGCTCACGGTGGAATTTGCACAAAAAGCTACGGCAATCCTAAAAGACCAATACTATTTTGACTTCGTCCAACTTCCCGATGAGTATGTAGAAAAAGATCTTGAAGGTGCATTGGTCAATGACATCACGAGATTTCTTTTAGAACTCGGTAGTGGTTTCTCGTTCGTAGGGCGTCAGATGGAATTGCGGATGCCTGACGGCACATCCTATTTCCCTGATCTGATTTTTTACCACTATAGACTTAAATGCTTTGTAGTATGCGAGTTAAAACGAGTATCTTTCCAGCCTGAACATGCCGGGAAGCTTAACTTCTATGTAAAAGCAGTCGATGAGCTGCTGAAGGGAGAGGATGACAATCCTACGATTGGTCTCCTCATCTGCCGCGACAAGGATAAAACGACAGTAGAATGGTCGTTGAGCGATATCGCAAAACCGCTTGGCGTAGCTTCTTATGAATTGGAACGAGCTCTAAACGCGTCCCTTAGGGCGAGACTTCATCAGAAAGGAGATATGGAATGATGGAAAGAAAACTTAAAGACAGCGGTATTCCCTGGATTGGGCTGATTCCGGAGCACTGGAAAGCTTCGAAGATTGGTCAACTCTATGATAATCGTTACGAGCGAGTAAGCGATAAAGATTTTGGACCCTTATCAGTAACTATGCAGGGTATTCTTCCACAATTGGAAACCGCTGCTAAAACTGATGATGGGGATAATCGTAAGCTTGTTAAGAAAGGTGATTTTGCTATAAATAGCCGATCTGATCGTCGAGGCTCTTGCGGAATCTCTCCACAAGATGGATCGGTATCACTTATTAATTTGATACTTGCTCCAAGAACTTCAATGAACCCGGATTATTATAATTGGCTGTTTCATACCTCACTTTTTGCTGATGAATTCTACAGTTGGGGACACGGAATTGTTGCTGACTTGTGGACAACTCGATGGCAAGAAATGAAGAATATTTCTATTCCGGTTCCGCCTATGGAGGAGCAGGAGCGGATAGCTGCATGGCTCGATGCGAAATGTGGTGAAATTGATGAGCTGATTGTGGTAGAACAGCGAATGATTGCCGATCTTGAAGCCTACCGCCAAGCCGTCATCACGGAAGCTGTTACCCATGGTCTCCATCCCGATACAACTACTAAAGATTGTGGGTATGATTGGATCGGGAAAATACCATCTGAATGGAATATTAAACGCTTACGTTTTCTTGGTACAACCCAAAATGGAATAAGTAAAGATGGTTCCTATTTTGGAGATGGTTTTCCATTTGTAAATTATGGAGATGTCTACAATAATGTTTTCCTGCCAGAAAATCCAGTTAACCTATGTAAATCAGACTCTATTTACCAACAAACGTATTCGATTGAGTATGGGGATGTGTTGTTCACAAGAACCTCAGAAACAATCGAAGAAATTGGTTTCAGTGCAGCATGTCGATGCACTATTCCACAAGCAGTTTTTTCTGGTTTTCTGATCCGATTCAGACCTACTACAAATGAAATAATTCCTGAGTATGCTGGTTATTATTTCCGGTCTAATATTCATCGTACTTATTTCGTAAAAGAGATGAATATAGTGACGCGAGCTTCATTAGGACAAAATCTGTTAAGAAATCTCCCCGTCCTACTCCCTCCTCTCTCCGAGCAGCGGGAAATCGCTCATTACCTTGACTTAAAGTGTGGCGAGATTGACGAGCTTATCAAGGTAAAACAGGAAAAGATCGAGACGCTTAAGCAGTATCGCCAAAGCCTGATTTTTGAAGCCGTCACCGGTAAAACCTTAATAGACTAAACGTATGAGCATAACATGGCTATATGGGTCTAGAGAAGATTCTTCTCTCGTAGACGAAATTCGCAATAATTTCCATGCCGAATTTCCAGACATCAAAGTAAGTGAAATCAAGCATTGGGGTAATGGAGGTGTAAATCGCCAATATTTCATTCAATTTACTTCGGATCATTATCCGAAAGGAGCACACTATGAGTATATAACAGATGGTAATATTGGGTATTTTGAGTTTCATCTTGAGCCGGGAATTGAAAATTATAAGATTTTAAAAAAAATTGGAATACGATTGGCTCACAAGTTGCAGGACTCTCCAATAGAATTTGATGTACGTGATAAGCTTCCTTTTGGCACATTTTGGACAAATAATTGGGAAGAAGGAGTACAGGATATGAATGAGTTAGTTTCTAAATTTAGAGACTTATATGGTTATATCCATCCTATAATATGTGAGTTAACCAGTGAAGTTGTTGATGTCTCGCTACAAAGTGATCAGCCCCGACCAATCAAAGAACTTATCGAACCAAGTGTTGATAGCACAGAGGTGACATCGGAAATCAGGTCTCTTGAAGAAGTTATGAACTTCAACTTGGCCCTTCCGGACTACCAACGGGACTATTGCTGGGAAGAACGTAATATTTCCGACTTATGGAGCAACTTGCTTAAAGTGGAGGATGGCAAGGCTTTCCATCTTGGCACCTTGATTTTCCATGCAAACCAAGACCGTGATACCGGTAGATGGAAGTACGATATTATTGATGGACAACAACGACTGGTTACGCTATCTCTTATATTGTGGGGATTAGGATATACTGGAAATATCCCACTTCTAAATGCTAGATATTCCTCGCCGGACGCTATCAAAAACGTTGGCAACAGTAAGTATGTCATTAAATCGCTGATAGAACGTGTCGGGATCGTCATGGATCTATTGCCAAGACTATTAAAGAATGTATCATTTGCGGTGCTTGTGGTGAATGACTCAAATTTGGATCTGGCATACACATTCTTCTCTAATCAAAACTCGAAAGGTGTTCCACTTTCCGACTTTGACCTCCTTAAGGCTCACCACTTGCGGTTTATACCGGGCGATGAGGGGGGTCAAGCCGAACATATGGCTAAGAAATGGAATGCCGTTTCTCAGCTTCCGCCGTCGTATAAAGAAACAAATTCATTGCAAAGGGTTTTGGGCTATCATCTTTATCGTCTTCGCAAATGGATGAGAAAACACGAATCTCAAGAAGAATCGTATCGTTATGTTCAGCGTGAATTTCAAGCTGCTCCTATAATGAATGACATTCCTCCATTTGGAGAGCAGTTTAAGTTCTATGAAAAGATTCAGGGAGGCACTCACTTCTTTGTGTATGTTGAGACGTTTATTCATCGCTATGAACAATTCTGTGAGTTAAAACCTATAAAATTACTGCGTTCTCATCTCTCAGATGGTCGTTATACACAATTTGCCGATACTATAGAGACATTGATGTTTGGATATTATCTTAAATTCGGCAACCAATATCTGCCGGAAGCGTTCTTTTGTATCTCCAGGTTGATGGCTCTGTATCGGTATAACACATACGCTGTGGCCAGAAACGGTATTGGGGTACGCAGTTTCGCCAATCAGAGCGAGATTGTGTTAATGGTTGATCAAGCCACGTCACCCACATTTTTTCTTGCTGAAATGATGGCTAGGTTTGAAGAATTAACAGCTGGAGATTATCCCATTTGCACCGGTCTTGACCTTGATGAGGCTCATGGAGTCCGTTGGGGCATTTATGAGTCTCTACGAAATATTTTTCATATTTTGCGTAGAGATGTTACCGAATCTATCATCCGTCATAAAATTATTGAAGAATATGGCAAATAATAATACATATTGCATAGTTCCTGCCGATGTGGCAAAGGTGCTTTTTCGCATACCGCTGTACCAGCGTCTTTTTGCTTGGTCCTCAGGTGAAGTCTTTCAACTGATGGAGGATCTGAAAGCTCATTTCGATAAGCATCCGGATGACGGAAAGAAATACTATATCGGTATGCTCACAGTAGTTAATCAAAAAGAGCGGCTTGACCTTATAGACGGTCAACAGCGAATGACTGCCCTTACCCTGCTTGCTATTGGTTTTTCAAAGGCATTGAGAACTATTGATGAGGAACTTGCCTTATCGTGGAGAAATGTGGTCTTCGATGACAAGGGCAATCCCAGAATATATTTTAATGGCCGAAGCGATGATAGAGATTGCCTTAAAAGACTTGCACAAGGTTCAGAAGAGCAATCTTCTGGAGAATATGTTAATGTCAAAATGAAGGAAGGTTTGACTACCGTACAGGAATTCCTTGAAATCGGGAATGGTGAAGGCTATAATTTCAAAGACAACAATGCCCTTATAAAATTTGCACGGTTAGTTTTCAAAGGTTTAGCATTCTTTATAACCGAATTGCCTGAGCATTATGTTAATAATCCGTCCTCCCTCAATGATTATTTTGAAGCAATGAACTCTAGCGGCAAATCTTTGGAACAGCATGAAATTTTGAAAGTCCAATTGCTCCGGGATCAACCAGACGAGTTGAAAGTTGTCTTTACACGTCTATGGAATACTGTTTCAGATTTTAGCAAACCTGTTGTTCCGTTTCAAGAGGATGATGGGTCAAAAACAACTGGTACACAAAAGAAAGAAGCTCATTTCAACGAGTACAGAAAATACTTGAGACAATGTCGTAATAATCAGGTTGGAGAGGTGATTGAGAATGTTTGTTTTAAGTCAGACACTGGTTTATCCATGACGATTGCCAGTATTCCGGTTGAGAAAAAGAAAGAAACAGATGGGGATGAAATAGATAAAGAAGATGGAATTATGTCATTTTCGAAATTCCTCCTTCTCGCGTTGGATATTGCCAACAATGCCGGAGGAAAGCTTGCACGAACCAATCCGTCTAAACTGTTGCCAACTTTCAAGGAAAATCCTCCCAAGGACATTGTCAGGTTCTATCATTTGCTTCTTGAGTGCCGTCTTTTACTTGATGCTTATGTTGTAAGAATCAAGAAAACTTCGGGTGGGAACCAACATATACTCATTTCGAGAAACATAGATGAGGATATAAAGATGTCTGGACACAGAAGACTCTGTCAATTCCAATCAATGCTTGACGTATCTACTGATCCTCATATATGGGTGCTCCCGCTACTCGACTACTTGAGAAAAGACAACCACGAACCCTCGCAAATGGACTTGCTCAAATTCTTGATGAGCAAAGATTACGAGCGTGAACATCATGACATAATTCCTAAAAGTGAAGAAAAAAATCCTGAGTCCCTATCCTACGATGCGAAACCACGATATTGGCTATGGCGTTTGGACTACGCCCTCTGGGAGAAACTTATTCTTGATAAGGACGCATATAACGGCTATTTGAATATTGATGCAGAAGCCATCCGACAGTATGAGTTCCGCACCAACCGTTCCATTGAGCACCTACATCCACAGAATCAAGATAATAATGACGAATGGTCGTGGGAAGATGTCAATTCGTTCGGTAATCTGGCTATGATTTCTGCCGGTTTTAATTCTCAGCAAAGCAATCTTCCAGTACATGTTAAGTTTGCAAATCTTGAAGTACAGATAGGAAATAAAAATCTTCAAAGTTTGAAATTGTATTTCATGTATCTAAAGGCAAAAAGAAGTGAGAGTGAATGGACAATCACTGCTAAGGATAACCATGCCGAGGAAATGCTTAAAATTTTGAACGAAAGCCTTGAAAGAGTAAAAGCGTATGGACAACAATAATTTGAAAGAGAAGAATTTTGAGGAAGATATCGAGCGGTGGCTAATAGAAGAAGGCGGCTATGAGCGTGGCTACCAAATGACTTATAACAAGGAGGCTGCAATTGACCTGACAGTGCTCCGCGACTTTATTTCCGAGACCCAGCCGAAAGAGTGGGCGCGGTATCAGAAAATATATGGTACCGACGATGCTGCCGATCAGTTTTACAGAGTGCTTCAAGACGATATTTCACGCTATGGACTGATATATGTATTGCGTAACGGCATAGACGACCGGGGCGTGAAACTGCGCATTGCCTGTTTTGCTCCTGCCTCGGAGTTGAATGAAGATCTCATGCGAAAGTATCGTGCCAATCGTTTGCACGTAATCAGGCAATTCGCTTACTCTACAAAGCATCGTAACTCCATCGATATGGTGCTGTTACTTAATGGCATCCCGATTGTAGCAATAGAATTGAAAAATCAGCTGACCGGTCAGAGCATTGAGGACAGCAAGCGCCAGTGGATGGAAGACCGCGACCCGGAGGAATTCCTTTTCCATTTCAACAACCGCATACTTGCTTATTTTGGTGTCGACCTCTATGAGGTAGCGATGACCACACAGCTGCAGAATGAGAAAACGTTCTTCATGCCGTTCAATCAGGGAAGCAACGGAGCAGGAAACGTCGGAGGTGCCGGAAATCCTGCTGCAGCCGAAAATGAATATGTAACCGGCTATTTCTGGAAACGAGTGTTTAAACGTGATTCCCTGCTATCTATTTTGCAACGTTATATCTCCGTGCAGAAAGAGACTCAGATAAAAATTGCCGTAAACAAGAACGGAAAAGAGAAAGAGATTAAGGAAGAGTCTACGAAGATAATATTCCCCCGTTTCCACCAACTCGATGTGGTAGAGAAACTCACCGCCGACACCTCATCAATTGGTACCGGTCATAACTATCTCATCCAGCACTCGGCAGGGTCAGGGAAGAGCAATTCCATTGCATGGCTTACTTACCGCCTTGCCTCGCTGCATGATGCCGACCAAAAAAATGTTTTCAACACCGTATTTGTAATAACCGATCGCAGGGTGCTCAACCAGCAGCTGCAAAACACTGTGCTCGGTTTTGACCATAAGCTCGGACAGGTGGAAGTAATCAGGGACGGAGACCCGTCATCAAAACTCGGCGACATTATCCGCGATGGTAATGCACGGATTGTGATATGCACGCTTCATCGATTCCCCTATATATATGATAAGGTTGGAAAGCAATCGGGTCGAAGATATGCCATTGTGGTTGATGAGGCTCACAGTAGCCAGAGCGGTAAAAATGCCGAAAAGACCAAAGCAGCTCTAGCCGATACCGACGAAGCTCTTCGCGAACTTGCCGAGATAGAAGAGAAAGAAGTAGAACAACTTGAAAAGGAGAAGGATGCCCTGATGGAAGACCTCTTGACCCAAGGACAGCACGGTAATCTGTCGTTCTACGCCTTTACCGCTACTCCGAAGCCAAAGACTCTGCAGACATTCGGAATACCTTGCCAGGATCCGGAGAATCCGGGCAAAATGAAGTATAAGCCTTATCATATATACTCTATGCAACAGGCAATAGAGGAAGGTTTCATAAAGGATGTGCTGCAAAATTTCACACCCGTCGGCACGGCATACGAAATCGCGAAAAAAATAGCTGAAAATCCCGATTATGAGGAGACTCCTGCAACACGCGCAATCAAGGCTTTCCATGACAACCACCAACATGTGATCGACCAGAAAATCGAGATTATGGTAGAGAAGATCCGCGAGGTGACACTTCAACGCATGGATGGTCAGGCTAAGGCAATGATTGTCTGCGCGAGCCGCGCCCATGCGTTGCGATATTTTCTTGCAATGAAGGATTACTGCCGTCGGAAAGGATATGACGACATCCACCCGCTTGTGGCGTTCTCCGGAAAACTGGAATTCGGAGGCGAAACCTATACGGAACCACAGCTCAATTCCACCTCAGAGCGCAGAATCAGCGAAGAACGTCTACCGCTATATTTCGCCAGTGACCTGTATAATGTGCTGATTGTCGCCGACAAGTATCAAACCGGCTTTGATGAACCAAAGCTGCATACGATGTTCGTCGATAAGCGGCTGAAAAATGTGAAAGCTGTCCAGACACTCTCACGCCTTAACCGTTGGCAACGGTTGAAAAAGGATACTTTCGTGTTCGACTTTTCCAATACTGCCGGTGAAATCAAGAAGGCGTTCGAGCCATTTTATACGGAAACCGATCTCGTTGAGCCTGTCGACGTAAACTATGTCTACCGCTTCAGGAAGGACATTGCCCAGTATCATGTATGGAGTGAGACTGACGAAGAAGATTTCTATGAGATATATAAGAAATACCGTGGCAAGAAGAATGCGTTGGGCGCGCTTTCCGGATTTTTCAAGCCGATCATGTCACGGTATGAGATGCTTGAAGAGGAGAAGCGGTTTGAACTAAGATCGAAGATCAAGAACTTTGTGAGGTTCTATTCATATATGGCGCAAATTGCCCGCACTTTCGACCGCGGCTTATATAAAGCATATATCTTTGCCGATACGCTGTATAAGCTGCTACCCAAGACTCCACACGAGAAACCTGACCTCTCCAAGAAGATAATGCTTATTAATTCTCAGTTCAAACAGGGAGAGACTGTGGCGATAACCCTTGAGGGTAGCGTGACAGTCAAGGGAGAATCGGGCAACGGAGGGGCAAAACCTGATGTGAAACGCGACCTGCTCGGGAATATCATCGACAAAATCAATATACTTTACAAAGGGGATTTCTCGGAAGCTGATCGTGTAATTGTGGAAGCTATAGTCAACCGTCTCACTACCACCAAGGAGGCTAAGAAACTGTCAAAGAAGGCAAATAACAATGGTAAACAGCAGTTTATGGAGGCTGTATTCCCGGGTGTATTTGACAATATTGCCACAACACTCTATGAGGAACAGACCGAGGCATTTAAATCGCTGTTTGACAATGGAGAGAAATATCGTCAGATAATGTCGCAAATGGCAGCTGCCCTTTACGACCACTTCCGCGACGCTCCTCTGGTCTTCGACGCGGAAGCGTTCCGTAAATCGCTGTATACGACATTCTCCGATGAGTTCAGTGACTTCCCCGGCTTGCGTTCGTTGGATGAAGTGATAGATGTATTTGTGAAAGTTCTTCAGGCAAAATCAGTACCCAGTCTTGACGGAGCCAACGACCTTCTGGTGGACTCTTTCAACAGGCTCTTCAATGACAAGAAACTGACACTTGTCGACCGCCGTCGTCATTTCAACACCATCCTTACTAAGTTTGAGACATATTTGAAGAAACTCTATTGGCTTATTCATGGGGAGGAATTGAAAAATACGCGCGACCCCGAAAAGACTACTTCATTGGCAGATTGCATCTTTGCGTTTGAAGAATTGAAGTCTCTTAGATTCAAACAGAGGGAAAAATACAGGCGAATGTACGGCTATCTCGATACTATGCGTAACATGAGAAATGCCGAAAGTCATGTCACACCCGATGCTTCCGAAGAGGAGATTGTAGAGTCGTCACGCATTGTCACAACTCTATATCTTTATATAACGGCTCATTCAATCACTGACCTTGAAACATCCGACAGCCTGATGTAAGTTATATCCAATATTGGTTGTGTCGATGTCACGGACGGCGCGGACGCGAAAAATCGAGGGCATATCATGTCCATGACGAAACTTTTTCGTATCTTTGAATCCATATTAATTAATTATATAACTTCTTTCATTATGGACTTTATCTGGTATATAATCATCGGTATTGTGTCCGGCGCAGTTGCAGGTAAACTTATGCGAGGCGGAGGCTTCGGCTGGATTGTCAATCTCGTCGTAGGCATCATCGGCGGCGTCCTCGGCGGCTGGCTCTTCGGTCTGCTCGGAATTAGTACCACCGGCATAATCGGCAGTCTTATCACCTCAGTAGTAGGCGCTGTGTTTCTCCTTTGGATCGTAGGTCTCCTAAGCCGCTCCACCCGAAGTTAAAAAACATCACACCTCACTCAATGAGTGACAGGCATCAGTTTCGTGCAAAAGGGCATGCCTACAATGGTGGAATTTACTTCGTGACAATTTGTTCTTGCGAAAAAAAGCATACATTCGGCAGAATCACGGATAATACATTTTATCCGTCAGAATTAGGAGAAATTCTTAAAGAACATATCAACAAAATCCCCACATATTACACTGATGTAGAAATATGGAACAGTGTAATAATGCCCAACCACATTCATTTGGTCATAGCCGTAGGGACGCGATTCATCGCGTCCGCCGATAATAACGCCCCCACATACGCCCCCGCCGATAATAACACCCACACATACACCCCCGCCGAACATGAAGAGTCTAAATTAGGCTGCCTAAAACAATCAAATCATAAGGAAGAATGTGTGGATTTTCATCATAATTCCAGATTGGCATCAATTGTCGGAGCATTTAAGGCTGGTGTTTCCCGGACAGCGCGGACGCGAAAAATCGCGTCCGTACCGATCTGGCAATCCCGATATCACGAACATATTATTCGGAATCAACGAGCTTTTGAAAACATCATGAATTACATTGATACAAATGTTGAGAATTGGAGTAAGGATTGTTTTCGTAGAACCGTACAAGAATCATGAAATTCAAAGCTTACTTTGCACGACTTCAGAATCGGTTAAAGAAGAGTCTTGATAAACATTCAGATCCACTTCAAGTCTCACATTGTCAGTCATTTTTATATAACTGATACATGTCTTCGATCCAGCCTTTCATAGTTTTACGCAAATGAACCGGTTCGATTACTTCAATCATTGACCCGACTTGAAGCAATTTCATGACAAAATCATAAGTAGGCGCAAGCTTTAATTCAAAATCAGCGTAATCACCGCAATCTTCAATCAATCGCTGGCTATGATGCAGTGGCAATGATTGCAGGTAATACTTGTGATTTTTGTTAGCACGAAGAACGATTCTTTCAGGTTCTTCTCCTGTACCTACGACAATACCGTATGACCCGGAGAAAAACTCTTCGGCATCGAATTCTTCAGGAATCTTGAATGTATCGTCAGTAACCTCTACACTTTCCATACGATCCAAACCGTAAAGACGGATGTCTCCGTAGCGGACATTGTGGGCAAGCACATACCATCGGTTCTCAAAAAGTTTTACACAATAAGGTTCAATCGGGAACGAGAAACTTTGAGTCTTGTTGAATGGACGGTAAGTGATATTAACTACGTGATTGTCCTTCATGGTCTCTAAAAGAGTAATAAGGTGACCCCTTCCAGAGGGTATTTCTTCGACAAGTATCCGTCCTTTAAGTGAAAGATTCTCACAGATTATATTGCCTACAGCAAATGAATCAAGCATCCATTTCTTGAGCTTGTCATCATCTATATTTTCCGGATTGGCAATATAATAGAGGTAGCCTCCGACTTTTTGACATTGTATATCTATAGAAAACTGTTCATAGATAGCCTCACGCCAGCGGTTGAAGGTGGCGCGAGGTAGCGGCTTATAGTCGCTCAGGTCTTTACAACGT
>CAZKSF010000068.1:7037-13434 GCA_964555405.1 uncultured Bacteroides sp. | reverse complement strand
GCGACCACACGCCCCCCAGACGCGTACTCTAACCGGGCTGAGCTACACCCCGATAGCGTGCTTTCCTTAGAAAAGCGATGCAAAGTTAGGCACTTTTCAGTGACCGTACAAATTTTTTCGAAAAAATTTTTCAACTTTTTTACTTTAATCCTCATATTCAACCATATGGGAATTTACATAAAATACTTGAATTTGTCATATTGAGGAAAAATTAGTAAATTTGTATGCTTTTTAGTCCGTCCCGGACTGTAGCCATCCGGATTACAGACGCCTCATTTGCGGGCATCCCTCTCACCCGGAGCAATAGATTCATTAATGTGTTGAATATGAGTGAAGAATTAGAAGAAGTACAATCGTCATCCAAAGAATATAGTGCAAGTAACATTCAGGTACTTGAAGGTCTCGAGGCAGTAAGAAAGCGTCCTGCGATGTATATCGGCGACATCAGCGCCAAGGGACTTCATCATCTTGTTTATGAGGTGGTGGACAACTCTATCGACGAGGCGCTTGCCGGATTTGCCGACAAGATTGACGTTACAATCAATGAAGACAATTCGATTACCGTGATTGATAACGGTCGAGGTATACCTGTCGACATGCACGAAAAGGAGCATAAAAGCGCCCTTGAAGTTGTACTGACCGTGCTGCATGCCGGAGGAAAATTCGATAAGGGATCCTATAAAGTGTCCGGTGGTCTGCACGGCGTAGGTGTATCGTGTGTGAACGCCCTCTCCACCTATCTTCGAGCTGAGATACACCGTAACGGCAAAGCATATGTTCAGGAGTATTCATGCGGCAAACCCACCTCAGAACTGCAGATAACCGGTGAGAGTTCTCATACAGGGACATCCATCACATTCAAGCCCGATGCATCGATATTTACGGTCACTGTATATGATTATGCCACTCTTGCCAACCGTCTGAGAGACCTCGCATATCTGAACTCAGGCATTACACTGACACTTACCGACCGCCGCTCCCCCGAGGCAAACGGGACTTTCCGTTCGGAGAAATTCTATTCCAAGGACGGACTGAGCGAATTCGTACGCTATATCGACTCATCCAAAGAACCGCTTATAGGAGATGTCATCCATCTCAACACCGAATGTCAGGGCATACCGGTAGAGGTAGCTCTAACATACAATACTACCTTTAACGAAAATGTATATTCGTTCGTTAATAACATCAACACGATCGAAGGCGGTACACATCTAACCGGTTTCCGACGCGGTCTTACCACCACTTTGAAACGATACGCCGAGGATAACAAACTGCTCGAAAAAGCTAAAGTAGAGGTAGCGAGCGATGACTTCCGCGAAGGTCTTACGGCTGTCATTTCAGTAAAGGTGATGGAACCGCAGTTCGAAGGACAGACCAAAACCAAACTCGGCAATAATGAAGTGATCGGCGCGGTTTACTCAGCTGTCTCGGAAACACTCCGGAATTATCTGGAGGAACATCCCCGTGAAGCGAAAACCATTGTCGATAAAGTGATAATTGCCGCACAGGCACGTCATGCAGCTTATAACGCTCGCAACAACATCATAAACAAGTCGGGACTCACCGGCTCGATTCCCGCCAAATTCGCGAACTGTTCGTCAAACACCCCGGAACTATGCGAACTCTTCCTCGTCGAGGGTGACTCGGCAGGCGGTACTGCCAAGCAGGGACGTGACCGAAAATTCCAGGCGATTCTGCCACTCAAGGGAAAGATCCTGAATGTGGAGAAGGCAATGGATCATAAAGTATTCGAAAACAAAGAAATCACGAGCCTCTTCCGCGTAATGCGCGTCACTCTGGGAACGGAAGAGGATTCAAAGGCTGTCAATATCGACAAAATTGCATTCCATAAGATCATTATCATGACTGATGCCGATGTGGATGGCAGCCATATCGCGACCCTGCTTATGACCTTCTTCTTCCGTCGGATGCGCCCTGTGATCGAAAACGGTTACCTGTACCTCGCCACTCCACCGCTCTATAAGGTCTCGAAAAAAGGCAAAAAAAGCGTTTACTGCTACACCGAGGGCGAACGTGACGCGGCAATCGCCGAAATGGGAACTCAGGGCGTGACCGTAGCCCGCTTCAAGGGTCTTGGCGAGATGGATGCCAAAGAGTTGCGTTTCACCACAATGGCTCCTGAACACCGTATACTGAAACAGGTAACAATAAACGATGCGGCTGAAGCCGACCGCGTTTTCTCAATGCTTATGGGCGAGGAGGTAGGTCCGCGTCGCGACTTCATCGAGGCAAATGCCAACTATGCTGTAATCGACGCCTGAGGTCACCCCGAATCAGATAAACCGGGGGAGTACAAACGCTTTTTGACGTTGTACTCCCCTTCAGTTTTATAATATAAAGGGTCAATACCTGCTGTTCCGTAACAATTATGCGACTTCGGGTGTTACATTAGTACATTAATAAGAATCATCACACTCCAGGATATGGCAAAGAATACCAAAAATTCAAGTAAAATACCGACTTCACGAAAAAAAGTCAAAACCGAAGAAGTGACTGCGACTGATGCTGTCAAACCTAAAGATCTGCGTAATGCAGTCAGCCGATACATTGCTGAACAGAAGAACAATACGTTCAATTACAAGCAGGTGTCGTATGCTATCGGAGTGTCATCACCCGCAGCTCAGCGTACGGTTGCTCTATATCTGGCTGAATTGGCTTTTGACGGCGATTTAATTGAAGTGGCTCCCGGTAAATACAAGTCACCACAGCGTTCAAATGTGGTCACCGCCACATTCGTACGCCGAAGCAACGGCAAAAACAGTATTGTGACGGATACCGACGGCGAAACGATATTTGTTGCCGAACACAATTCGATGCATGCCCTCAACGGCGACAAAGTACGCGCCATAGTGTCGGCTGTACGCCGCGGTGTCGAACCGGAGGCTGAAGTCATAGAGATAACCGAGAAAAAAGAACAGACATTCATCGGAACAGTCCACACAACGCGCCAGTACTCTTATCTGCAGACCGATTCCAAATTTCTTTCTACCGATATTATTATTCCGAGAGCGAAACTTCACGGTGCGGAGACGGGTGACAAAGCGGTTGCCAAAATCACCAGCTGGCCCGAAGATGCAAAATGTCCGGTAGGCGAAATTATCGATATACTCGGAAAGACGGGTGAGAATCATGCCGAAATGCACGCTATACTTGCCGAATTCGGTCTGCCCTACCGTTATCCGGCAAATGTGGAGGAAGCTGCGAACCATATCGACGCCGGTATCACTGACGAAGTAGTGGCTGCCCGCGAAGATATGCGAAGCGTCACCACTTTCACCATTGACCCCAAAGATGCCAAGGACTTCGATGACGCTCTGTCAATCCGCCGTCTCCCTAACGGCAACTGGGAAGTGGGCGTACATATCGCCGATGTAACGCACTATGTTCATCAGGGTTCGATTATTGATAACGAGGCTGAGAAGCGTGCCACATCGGTTTATCTTGTCGACCGTGTAGTGCCGATGCTCCCCGAGCATTTAAGTAACGGTATATGCTCGTTGCGACCGGATGAGGATAAACTTACTTTCTCATGTATTTTTGAAATGAATGATGATGCCGAGGTTGTGGCATCACGTATTGCCCGTACGGTCATACGCTCCAACCGGCGCTTCACTTATGAGGAAGCCCAGGATGTAATAGAAACAGGTAAAGGTGACTTCAGCGAGGAAATTCTGACCCTCGACAAGCTTGCCAAGAAACTGCGTGAAGCCCGTTACGAAAACGGCGCGGTGGACTTCGACCGTGCTGAAGTACGATTTGATATTGACGAGACCGGTCATCCAACCGGCGTATATTATAAGGTGTCGAAGGATGCCAACAAACTCATAGAGGAATTCATGCTTCTGGCAAACCGTACTGTAGCCCAGACCATAGGAAAGGCTTTGCCACGGAAAAAGCCAAAAGCATTCGTCTACCGTGTGCATGACATGCCGGAACCCGGGAAACTCGCCGACCTTGCAAAACTGGCACGCACTTTCGGATATAAGGTCAAGGAAACCGGCTCTTCGCGTGAAGTGAACCGCTCGATAAACAAAATGCTTGAGAGTATCAAAGGGAAAGGAGAAGAAAACCTGCTTGCCACGCTTGCCATAAGATCAATGGCGAAAGCTGTCTACTCGACTGACAACATAGGTCATTACGGACTGTCGTTCGATTTCTATACCCATTTCACATCGCCGATACGACGATACCCTGACATGATGGTTCACCGCTTGCTGGAACGCTATCTCAACGGCGGACGCAGTGTGAATCTGGCAAAACTTGAGGAAGAATGCAAACATTCAAGCGAGATGGAACAACTCGCCTCAAACGCCGAACGTGCATCCATCAAATTCAAACAGGTGGAATATATGGCAGACCATCTGGGTGAAGTCTACGACGGTGTCATCTCAGGTGTAACCGAGTGGGGACTATATGTGGAACTTGACGAAAACATGTGCGAGGGTCTCATACCCGTACGCGATCTTGCCGATGACTATTATGAATTCGATGAAAAGAATTTCTGTCTGATCGGACGCCGAAACAACATCCGTTACCGTCTGGGTGACAAAGTGAAAGTAAAAGTGGCTCGTGCCGACATAGATAAGAAACAGCTCGATTTCGCTCTGCTCGACGACCGTACGCTCCGCGAAGGCGAGACAGCATCGGGAAACAGTGCCGCTAAAGCAAAAGAGGCGATAAACGGACGCCGGAACAAACGCCGTACCCGCCAGCACAGATGATGACCGTAGAGATTAACGGACTCCGGCTGTATGCCTATCATGGAGTGATGGAACAGGAGAAGAGAGTCGGTAATGAATTTGAAATCAATATGTCGTTGCGATGCGTATCTGATGATGCGGGTCGCAACGACGACTTGTCTACTACAGTCAACTATGCTGAAGTTATCGACACAATCCGGGAAGTGATGGCGACTCCATCTTTACTTCTGGAAAACGTAGCATGGCGTCTGAGAGAAGAAATCACACGGCGCTTCCCGCTTGTTTCAGGAGGGAGTGTGAATGTACGCAAACTCACCCCTCCTTGCGGAGTGCAGCTACATCACGTCGGAGTAACACTCGAATGGTGAATTATTTTATTGCATCATGCCACGTGAAATGGCTCCGGCGCGAGCGTACACCACGAATCCTATAGTACAGGTTATAGAACGGATGCCACATAAGAAGCGGAATCACGGTCAGGAGCAAGGGACGCGAATGTAATGCCCGTGAGGTGTCACGCCATACGAACATAACAGGCAGCCACGCTCCAAGCAATAAAACAAACGCCGCTATACCCGGAACTGCTGAAGGAACACCGAGCACTCCGGCAGCTATACCACAGAGCAAGGATATCCAAGCACACCAGGGGCCCACAGCGAGACGGATACCCGGAGATGCTGGCAACCACTTCCCGGTAAACCGCCGGCTTATCTTATTTGCGACATGTGAACGCGCCGGATTCCAGTCACGGACACCGACTTGCGCGTCAGAAGCAATTTCAACCGCCGTAACACGACCGGCTGTAATCTCACGCACGAATATGTCATCGTCACCGTCGACCAGGTTAAGTGACTTTGAAAAACCTTTATTGGCGAAAAACAGATTTTTGCGATAGGCAAGATTCGCTCTTATACCGCGTGTCGGCTTGCCGGCGATGGCGGGTGACAGCCAGCTGACCGCCTCCCACACCGCATCAAACGCGCGCACCCGTTTGGCACCTCTGTCCTTTGAATCAGCATCGGGCCACGCATAACCGATTACCACATCAGCGTCACTGACAAGAGGTGCAGTCATATCACGGAGCCACCATTCGGATGTGATGACAGCCGAACCGACGGTGAGTATAAGTTTATCGTAACGCGCCGCCTTGATTCCAAGTGTTATTGCAAGCTTGCGCCGGCTAAGATTACGTGAATTGTCCGGAGCATATGTCATGTAGAGGTTGGGGTATACCATTTCAAGGCGTCCGACGATATCGCGTGTCTCGTCATATGACCTGTCATTCACCACAATGACCTCAATGGAACGTACTCCTTTCTGGGCAAAGATATCGGTAACGAGTTTCTCGATATTATCACCGTTATTACATGCATATATTATAACTGACACCTCATCGACTTCGGTCCCGGGTTGATCCGCAGCATCCTGCGAACGCACACGGCGTCCCGGACGTGCCACATACGGCAACCAAAGACAAAGTAACACGATAACGCTCAGCAACATTGTTGCGAGAAGCGCCAGCACCTCAGGTGCGAGATCATATGAAAGTAATTGTTCGTAGTCCATAACATTGGTACAGCGGCACAAAGTTACGAATTTCCCGTCGAACAGCAACTACAATTTCCCCTGCCGGAAAAGAAACAATTTTTTTTATCGGTATTTAACACTCCTTACGA
>CAZKSF010000068.1:0-6937 GCA_964555405.1 uncultured Bacteroides sp. | reverse complement strand
CGACTTATGAGTGTTCCGGTCAGGTTGTCGACGAACAAGATGAACCCTTGGCGGGCGCACTTATTCAGGCAGTCGGGACCCAGACCTCTACCATCACCGATTTCGACGGATACTTTACCATCCGCATTACTGATCAAGTCAAGGAAATCACGATCTCCACTATCGGCTTCAAACAGATGACCATCAAGGCAGCCCCGAACGTGGGTACAATTATCATGGTTCCCGATGCTGTAATGCTTCAGGACGTGGTCATAACACAGTCGATCGGCAAAACCCGAGAGACTCCGGTAGCCATGTCATCGATAAGCGCCGACGACATAGAGCTTAAAGTGGGTGGACAGGAATTCATGGAAGTTCTTAAAACCACTCCGGGCGTGTACACTATCCGTCAGGGCGGCGGTTTCGGTGATGCCGAGACACGTCTGCGCGGATTCAAGAGCGAGAATGTCGCTATGATGGTGAACGGTATTCCTATCAACGATATGGAATGGGGCGGTGTTTACCAGAGCAACTGGGCAGGTCTTTCGGATGTCGCTTCCAATATACAGACCCAGCGAGGCTTAGGCGCCACAATCGTGTCAACCCCTTCGATCGGTGGTACAATCAACATTACCACACGTACAATCGACGTGGAAAAAGGCGGTGCCGTATGGTACGGTATGGGTAACGACGGCATGAACCAGTACGGACTCAAGGTGTCGACAGGACTCATGAGCAACGGTTGGGCTGTAACTTTACTCGGATCACGCCGGTGGGGTGACGGGTATATCGAGGGGACAGATTTCAACTCGTACAACTACTTCTTCAATGTATCGAAACGTATCAATGACAGTCATCAGATCTCGCTCACCGCATTCGGAGCTCCGCAACAGCATCATCAGCGAAGCAAATACGATGGTCTGAACATTCTCGGCTGGCAGGCGGTAACAAACTACATGGATGGTGAAAGCTGCTACCGTTACAATCCGACTTACGGATACGATAAACACGGCAAAGTGATGAACTCTAATTACAATGTTTATCACAAACCGCAGATATCACTTAACCACATATGGCAGATCAGCGATTTCCAGACACTCTCTACGGCAGTGTATGTTTCAATCGCTTCGGGTTACGGTCTCAGAGGCGAGGGACGTAATTCCACTTACAGCGGCTACTGGTACGGAGCCGATTCGTCGACAGGTAACCTCAACATGACATTCCGTAACGCTGACGGTTCATTTGACTATGCCGGCATCCAGGAGATGAATGCCGAATCAAATCAAGGCTCATTAATGGCTCTCTCCCGTTCGATCAACGACCATGAATGGTACGGACTGGTGTCATCATACAAGCAGGAGTGGAACCAGCTTAACGGCAACCGCTTTAATCTTACCGCCGGTATCGACCTCCGCTATTACATCGGACATCACAAGAACACCCTCGAAAACCTTATGGACGGTGCCTATTATATCGACCGTTACCGCGCAAGCGTATCATCCTTACTCAACAGCGCCGCAGCGAATCCCGACTGGGTATATGAAAAATTAGGGGTAGGCGATGTGGTTTACCGTAACTATAACGGATACACCGCCCAGGAAGGTTTTTACGCTCAGGGCGAATACACTATGCTCAACAAGAAACTCAACCTTGTAATTTCGGGAGCTCTGAACAACAATACCTATTGGCGTCGTGAATTCTTCTATGCTGACAAAGAACACGAACGTTCCGCAACCAAAAACTTCATCGGTGGCACTATTAAAGGTGGAGCGAACTATAACATAGACCGCAACAACAACGTATTCTTCAATGCAGGCTACATCAGCCGTGCACCTTTCTTCTCACGCGGTGTATTCCTCAATTCCACTAACTCCAATGAAGTGAATCCAAACGCTACAAACGAGAAAGTATATTCATTCGAAGCCGGCTACGGTTTCCACTCACGTGAGCTCGCGATCACTTTCAACGGTTATTATACCAAGTGGCTTGACAAGACGACCAGCAAGACAGTAAACCTTAATGACGGAACACGCGGTTCGTTCTCGATGCAGGGAGTGAATGCCCGTCATATGGGTCTGGAATTAAATGTAAAATATATCCCTACGAAATGGGTTGAGCTCGATGGTATGATTTCACTCGGCGACTGGCAGTGGGACAGCAATCCGGTAGGCTATTTCTTTAATGAAGGCGGTCTGCCACTTGCAAACCTCAACGGCGAGCTTGCCACTAACGGTGATCCCCTCAGTGCCGTTCTCGAGCAGAAAGGTGTGAAAGTTGGCGGTATGCCTCAGACTACCGGAGCGGTGGGCGTGCAGTTCAAACCGTTCAAAGGCATGCGTATAGGCGGTGACTGGACTGTAGCAGCTTCAAATTATTCAGACCTGAATATATCAGCCGATGCAATCCCGTCAGGCGGCACACTCAGCTCCGGCACACCTTGGAAAATGCCATGGGGCAATACTCTCGATCTCAACGCAAGCTATTCATTTGATTTCGGAGGAGTACGCGCCACAATTTACGGAAACGTAAACAATCTCTTCAACTACAATTATATAACTCAGTCGTATACCCCGGTATCGACAGTAGGCACCTGGGAAAATGCTTACCAGGCGTTCTACTCCATCGGTCGTACATGGTCAATACGTATGCGTGTCAATTTCTAATCGGAACCAATTATGAAACCATATATTTTCCGCGCACTTGCAGGGGCGGCATTCCTTTCGGCACTGACCGCCTGCGACCAGAACTACTGGAACGATCATGAGCTCGACGGGTTTAAGGAAGCCAACGAGCAAGGAATAGTCAATAAACAGACGATTCAATATACCCTTACCAAGGATGATTATGCCGCAATCGCCGACAACAAGACTAACAAAACGATTGCAGCGGCAGCCGGTAAATCAAGTGAGCTTGCTGCACTGAAAAACCAGTGTTACTTCACGGAAGCGATCACACCGAACGAATACCTGCCGGCTTTCTTCGCATCGACTTCGTTTGAATATTATACCTTGTCCAATGGCTCGGCGATTCAACTGACATATAATTCAGGAACAACCGAGGCTGCAACCGAGGCAGCCGCATTCGCATCAGCTACAATCTACACTGTTTCCGACGAGAACTACCGTAATGTATGGGGCAGCGAAGACAATTATGTTACTTCTTTCGCTCCTTCACATACTGCCTCAGCATCAATACCGGCTATACTTGCCGAAGCAATGCCGGACGCGGAAGCCGGAACACGTGTTGTGGTAACATATAATACATCATCGGTCGATCCTGTTTTCACGACACCGGATATTCCCGAGGAACCCGGATTCGTCATGTCATCGGTTCTCGGAACAGCATCTGTCGGTGACGAACTGACAGTCGACGGTGTAGTCATGGCGCTTTCAACAAACGGATGTATTCTCGCCGACAACAGCGGCGCGATATTCGTTTATAACCCCACCGGACTTTCGGAACTCGCAATCGGTGACCAGATAACCCTGAACGGCACAGTAAGCTCATATAACAAAGGTCTGCAGATAGCCGCCGGTGCGACATACGACAAGGTAGGTTCACAGGAGGTTACCTATCCTGCCCCCAAGGCTATGGATGGAGCCGCACTTGATGAATATATCACACGTACAACAGACGCCGGTCCTGATTTCTGCACAATGACAGGTAAAGTTGCAGTTAGCGGGAAAAACATCAATATCGTTGTCGAAGGTGCCGAGAAGGCTCAAGGGAGTCCTTATTATACTCCTGACGCTCTTAAAGAACTTCTGGTCAATGACGCGGAAGTCACTGTAACCGGTTATATCATTGCCATAGCCGGCGGTCGCTACTGCTCTACAGTAGTCACCAGGATTGAACCGGTGACCGCTCCAGCTGCCAACCAGCTTACTTCTGCCGCCACTCAGATAGCTACCGAGAAAGAAAGTGCCGTATATACTTTCAACGGTTCACGCTGGGTAGCGGAGACAGGGTGCTATACACTCAGTCATGCCGATTATGCTGATATGAATCAACGTTACGACAATCTGTCAGATGAACTTCCCGAGGAATATCTGCCGATTCTTGTCAACAAAAAATTCCCTTACGCTCAGGAAGGCGACACCCGCTACATTGTTTACTTCTACTATTCGTCGTCACAGACCTCAGTACGCTGCATGCCGTTCATATACCGTGGTTCGGAATGGATCTTTAATGACGGCGTAGTAACCGAATCATCACAGTATGTACGTGCCGACGGGAAATGGATGTACGACCCGAACGTCGAAATCACATTGCCGGTGGGCAAGAATATCGAAATATCGATGCTCTATTATCAGTCCTGCGTCGACTGGGTACTCAATAATGTTCCCGACGGTGACAAATACGTCACTTCGTATGGCAACAACGACTACTATACCGGAGCATCGGCATATCAGAACAACCTCGACCTTCGCGCCGACAAAGCCCGCGATCAATACGCGGCGGCATATGCCGACATGACCGACGAACAGGTTGTAGAAACCATGAAGACCAGATTTGCTAAGGAAGTGTTCCCGGCGGTACTTGCCCAGCTTAATCCGGATGCTTCACCTATTCCCGGTTTCGATGTGATATACACCATCAATTTCTACTATTACACGGGTGTTACCCAACCTGCCGTGATACGTTATAAAGTGACCGACAACGCCAAATTTGAATTTGTCGATTGTTCATGGTGGAATGAAGAAAATTAATTCTAAACTCCTGATATAAATGAAACCCGGTTCCCGATCTCTTAACACAGACAGGACCGGGTTCTTTTTTTGACGATTGCGAAATATTCTGTAATTTTGCACGGTTTTCAACTCCCAAACATCGATCGCATGCGACAGACTAAACGCGCCTTGCTCTTGCTTGAAGACGGCACCCGTTTCGAAGGTAAATCCTTCGGTTATGAATGTGCAACAGCCGGAGAAACTGTATTCAACACAGCTATGACCGGTTATCCCGAATCACTCACCGATCCCTCTTACGAAGGGCAGATTCTTGTCACCACATATCCTATACTCGGCAACTATGGAGTTCCTCCACGACGAGAGAAAGATGACGTCAGCGAATATTACGAGAGTGATCACATACACTGTAAAGCTATTATAGCCCAGGATTACTCCTTTGACCATAGCCACTGGCAAGCTGACCGCTCTCTCGCCGACTGGCTGAAAGAAGAAAAAATACCGGGCATATACGGTATTGACACTCGCGCTCTCACCAAACACCTGCGCGAAAACGGTTCGATGCTCGGCAAAATCATAATCGAAGGCTGCGGATCGGAAGATGATATAGAATTCTATGATCCGAATAAAGAAAATCTTGTAGCCAAAGTGAGTTGCAAGGAAGTGGAAGAACACGGCTCAGGCGACAAGACCGTAGTGCTTGTTGACTGCGGTGTGAAACACAATATCATACGATGTCTTACCCGGCGCGGTGTTAAAGTGATCCGTGTACCCTGGGACTATGATTTCAATACGCTCGATTACGACGGACTGTTCATTTCGAACGGACCCGGCAATCCGGATATGGCACAGGTGACTGTCGATAATCTGCGCAAAGCTCTTGAAAAAGGCAAGCCTATCTGCGGCATATGCATGGGTAATCAGCTTTTGGCAAAGGCTGCCGGAGCCTCGACATACAAACTGAAATACGGTCACCGCAGCCATAATCAGCCGGTTCGGCAAATCGGCACCGACCGTTGCTTCGTTACATCGCAAAACCATGGGTTTGCGGTTGATTCCATGACGCTTCCGGACGAATGGGAACCATTGTTCGTCAACATGAACGACAATACCAACGAAGGTATCCGGCACAAGACAAAACCATATTTTTCGGCACAGTTCCACCCGGAAGCAAGCAGTGGTCCTAAAGATACAGAGTTTCTTTTCGACGATTTCATAGCCCTTATCAACAAGTAAGACAAATGGAGAAAAACGACATAAAGAAAGTGCTCCTTCTTGGAAGCGGCGCACTGAAAATCGGTGAGGCAGGTGAATTTGACTATAGTGGCTCACAGGCTCTCAAAGCCATGAAAGAAGAAGGCATATTCACTATCCTCATTAATCCGAATATCGCGACAGTACAGACATCCGAAGGATTCGCCGACCGGATATATTTCCTTCCTGTCACACCATATTTTGTCGAAAAAGTAATCGAAAAAGAGCGTCCTGACGGCATCCTTCTCGCTTTTGGCGGTCAGACAGCTCTCAACTGCGGTGTCAAACTGCATGAATCGGGAATCCTGGAAAAGTATGGCGTAAAAGTGCTCGGTACACCCGTACAGGCAATCATGGATACGGAGGATCGCGAACTTTTCGTGCATAAGCTTGATGAAATAAACGTACGAACCATCAAGAGTGAGGCTGTAAACACTGTGACCGATGCAGTAGCTGCTGCCGAACAGCTCGGATATCCCGTCATAGTCCGTGCAGCATATGCTTTAGGCGGACTGGGTAGCGGTTTCTGCGACAATCGGGAAGAACTGATATCCCTTACTGAAAAAGCATTCTCATTCTCCCCACAGGTACTTGTCGAGAAATCGCTCAAAGGTTGGAAAGAGGTTGAGTATGAGGTGGTGCGCGACCGTTACGACAACTGCATCACTGTCTGCAACATGGAAAACTTCGACCCGTTAGGCATACATACCGGCGAAAGTATCGTGGTCGCTCCTTCCCAGACACTCTCCAACGAAGATTACCACTATCTCCGAAAACTCGCCATAAAGATCGTACGCCATATAGGAATAGTCGGGGAATGTAACGTACAATATGCTTTCGACCCGGAATCAATGGATTACCGTGTAATCGAAGTCAATGCCCGTCTCAGCCGCTCGTCGGCACTCGCCTCGAAAGCTACCGGCTATCCGCTCGCATTCATAGCCGCCAAACTCGGACTTGGTTATGGACTTTTTGACCTGAAGAATAGTGTCACCCGCGATACATCGGCATTCTTT